>JAYRXP010000358.1:0-5903 GCA_041917395.1 Paludibacter sp. | reverse complement strand
CAATCCATTTAGAGGTATAGCAAAGAGTTCATTTATAATGTCAACATGATATTGTTCCACCTCGTTTAATTTATTCAGCGAGGCTGTTTTATCAGTTTTCATAAAATGCTCAAGAACCACTTCCATTGCATTGGTTGTTTTACCCATTGCCGAAACCACAACAAATAATTTGCCTTCGACACCCGAAACAATTTTTACAATATTCCTTATGCCTTCGGCCGACTTAACCGATGCACCACCAAATTTATAGACTTTCATGCCGTTAATACGTTGAATAATTTTGAGAATTTATTTTTTATATTCAAAAATACAAAAATTACCGAGAAAAAAAGAATGTAAAACCGGACTTTATCAGCAATTCTTAAGAATTTCCAATAACCATTTCCAGCATTTTTGAGTAGAACTAATACTTAATCTTTCGTCGGGTGAGTGAACACCGAACATTTGCGGCCCGATAGAAATCATATCCAAATGCGGATATTTTTCGAGAAACAATCCGCACTCCAAACCGGCATGAATAGCACGAACATGCGCTTTTTCGTCAAAAAGCCGGCCGTAACTTTCCTCCGCTTTTTTCAGTATTTCCGACCTGACATTGGGTTTCCAGCCCGGATAACCATCTCCATGAGTTACTTCGGCACCTGCCAGTAAGAAGACGGCTTCCACCTGATGTGCAATATCGTATTTGGCGCTCTCAACCGAGCTGCGCTGGCTCGTGGTTATCAATATCTTATTATCAGGCTGCATTTTCACAGAGGCCAGATTAGTTGATGTTTCAACAAGTCCGGGCATATCCTTACTCATAGCAACCACACCATGCGGACAAGCATAAATTGCATTCAAAAGCCTGTCTGAACTTATTTTATCCATCACACTTTCTGGAAGAATTTCGGATTCCAGCGAAATTCTCAGAAATGGTTCCGTTTCACCAAATTCTTTTTCAACATCGGAAATAAAGTGATTCAGCTCCACTCTTACAGTTTCCTTTTCAGACCACGGAACCAGAACCGTCGCTGTCGCCTCTCGCGCTATTGCATTTCTTAAATTTCCACCATTAAACGAATGTATTCTTACATCCATTTTTTTATTCAGGTCCCAGAGATAGCGATTCAGAATTTTGTTGGCATTTCCCAACGCGCGATGAATATCATCGCCCGAATGTCCGCCTTTCAGGCCGCTCACTGCCACAGAGAAAGGGAAATAACCTTCAGGAGATTTTTCGAATTCATAAGTAAGCCTTGCTGTAGTATCAATACCTCCGGCACAACCTATGAAAATCACACCATCGTCTTCGGAGTCCAAATTGATAAGTACATCGCCGTGCAGCAGTTTATTATCCAGAGCAAAGGCTCCTGTCAGTCCGGTTTCTTCGTCTACTGTAAACAGACATTCCAGTGCGGGATGCTCCAGACTTTCCGATGCCAGAATAGCCAGCATCATGGCTATTCCCACGCCATTATCTCCTCCAAGTGTTGTTCCCCTGGCTTTTACCCAATCTCCATCCACATAAGTCTGAATCGGATCCGTTTCAAAATTAAATTCAACATCACTGTTTTTCT
Organism: Paludibacter sp.; assembly: GCA_041917395.1. Taxonomy (GTDB): domain Bacteria; phylum Bacteroidota; class Bacteroidia; order Bacteroidales; family Paludibacteraceae; genus Paludibacter. The sequence goes on along the minus strand of JAYRXP010000358.1, from coordinate 4,344 downwards.
CACAAACCATATCCATATGAGCCTGCAGGATTACGGTTTTATGACTTTCGCGCCCGGGAGTTGCATTTTTGCAAACCAATATATTTCCGGCATCATCAATTTTGTAATCGAGCTTATGTTTTTCACTAAAATTCCGTATAAATGCAATCACTTTTTCCTCTTTTTTCGAAGGACGCGGAATTTGTGTTATTTCGTGAAAATACTTCCACAATAATTGGGGTTCAAGTGTCTTCATTTCGTGTGTTTTATTATTTCAATGCAAATGTACAAAAATAAAAGTCCGTTCAAACTCATTTGACGGACTTTTAAAATAAAAAATTGTATTCCAGTGAACCTTTATCTGACCACGGCTTTGCGTACCGGCATTACAAGTTGTTTTGGAGCAACTGAAGCAGCAGGTGTACCATATTTATAAGTAAAACTGTACGATTTATCTGCTGATCCGTAATCAAACTCTTTCGTATGAACAACAAAATCCACACTATTTGAACCAGTTACACGCAACGAGCGAAGGTCAAAACTTACAATTCCGCTGATATTAAACGATGGATAATCGTTGTTTGCATTGTGACGGAACTCCAGACGAACCTTATTGTCGGTAGTTGGATTTGCAGCATCGCGTACGAGATTGATAAAGTGAGTTTTGGAATAACCCGGATAAATAAATTCAACATTCAGGTAATCGTTAGTAACCCACATATCCCTAATAGCAATCGGATCGTTACCAATACTATCCTGGGTAGCTGTAGTAATATTAAAGATGTTTTTTGTCAGAATTTCGTAAACATCCGTTACTTTCACATCGTGATCATAACTACTTCCGCGTGGTTTATCCGTAAGTATCACATATTCAAGCAATACGCGCTGGTCATTTTTAGGCCGGTAATACTTGATATCGCTGCTTAAAATCCACAAACGAACACTATCGTCCTGATTGAAATAAAAACTTGTTGATTGTGAGGGATTTTCAACAGTCCCCATTTTTACAATCTTTTGATCTACCTCTTCATCTTCCTTGTTACAAGCAACAAACAAAGGAATAATTAGTAAAAATAAAAAAATCCGTTTCATACCTATCTGTGTTTAATTGTTATTATGTTTATGAACTTATCACGCATACATGATGCAATTGGATTTTGTTTTGTTGCATGCAAAAGTACAAAAGTTCGACTAAAAACAATTTCAGACGTATAAATTGAATGTTATTTAATGTAAGTGACAAAATCTGATTTTGGGTGACGAACTTTTTTCATGTTCAGTAACCAGTCGTTCTCTTCATCACGGTAGCCAAGCGGCAGCATCAACACACTTTTCAAACCTTTATCAGCTAAATTCAAAAGTTTGTCAAGTTCTTCGGTCGAAAAACCTTCCATAGGCACCGTGTCTACTTTCGAAGCAGCAGCTTCGGCCATGGCAAAGCCCAGTGCTATATAAGCCTGACGTGCAGCATGTTCTCTGTTTTTCTCAGCTGTCCTTTTCGAAAAATTATCTTTCAGGCGCTGCTTGTAGGCATCGTAACGATCTGCGGCCAGATTACGCTCTTTGGTCGTAATGTCGTATATATTTTCAATACGTTCGTCGGTATAATTATCCCAAACAGCAAACACAAGCAAATGCGAACATTGCGCAGGCATTTCCTGACCATAAGCAATCGGAACAATTTTTTCTTTCAATTCAGGGTTGGTGATTACAATCAACTCAAACGGCTGTAAACCCGATGAAGTTGGAGCCAGTCTGGCTGCCTCTATAATATTTTCTACTGTTTTTTCATCAACTTTCCGGGTACTATCAAATTTCTTGGTGGCATAGCGCCAGTTAAATGCGTCAATTAAGCTCATATTTTATACTTTAAATTACTAATATTGCTTATAAACATTGTAAACCGGCTAATGTTCAAACATTAAAATTTGATTTAAAGAATTTTATTACTTTTGTAAAAAAAATTTCCGACATTGAATTATCTGGCTCATATATATCTTTCGGGGAATAACAAACAAATGCAAATAGGCGGATTTATTGCCGATTTTGTGAAGGGCAACAATCCGAAAAAACATCCTTCGGAAATATGGAAAGGCATTGTTCTGCATCGCAAAATTGACACATTTACCGACAGTCATCCTGTAGTTCGCGAACTGATTGCGCTTATGAGACCTGAATTTGGGCGCTATTCGGCAATTGTTCTTGATATGTATTTCGACTATTTTCTGGCTACAAATTTCAGGAACTATTCAAAATCAGGCCTGTGGATATATTCAGTAAGATTTTCGGCAAATGCGCTTTGGAACTATTTTCATCTACCCGAAAGGGTAAAAGGGTTTATTTTTCATTTTGCAACTACAAATCGTTTGTATAAATATTCGAAAATTGAAGGATTGAGAGATTCATTACATATTATGTCGGTGTATAAAATAAAGTCGCTTAAACCTGAGAAGTGTATTCATTTCCTCGAAACCAACAAAGCAACATTAGAAAGCGGGTTTTTCGAATTTTTCGACGAACTTATTCAATTCACAAAAAAAGAGCTAAAGGAAAAAGATGTTTAGTACAAAAATTGATATACAGCCATCGGACAGTAAAATTGCATATTCATCCAAAATAATGCTGCTCGGCTCCTGTTTTTCAGAAAATATTGGCAAAAAACTTACCGACTTGCGCTTCGATGTAGATGTTAATCCTTTTGGCGTATTGTTTAATCCCGCTTCGATTAGCGAAAACATCGGGCTGCTGTTGAATAAAAAAGCTTTTAACAAAAACGATCTGTTTTTACATAACTCGCTATGGGCAAGCTATATGCACAGTACACAATTTTCAGACCCGGATTTAGAAAAATGTTTGAATAAGATAAACAGCAGATTATCTGAAGCTGCTGACAGAATAAGCACAATCAATTATCTGGTTCTGACTTTCGGAACAGCATGGATGTACAAACTTGCTGAAAATAAAAAAGTTGTAGCCAACTGCCACAAATTACCTTCTGATAATTTTGTTCGTCAACGTCTTTCAGCCGACGAGATTGTGCTCGCTTACGCAAAACTGATAGAACAACTTAAAGCCATCAATCCTGGAATAGAGCTGATTTTCACAGTAAGTCCCGTTCGACACTGGAAAGATGGACCGACCGAAAATGCCATTAGCAAAGGAATACTTTTACAAGCAACACAGGAAATAACGAGACTGCATAAAAATACACATTATTTCCCCGCTTACGAAATTGTAATGGACGAGTTGCGCGATTACCGATTCTATGCTCCCGACATGCTTCATCCATCCGAAGTTGCAGTGGACTACATATTTAAGCGATTTTCCGACGTCTATTTTGAGGCCGAAACAATTCAATGTATGAATGATGTAAAATCGTATAAAAGCGGATTATCGCACCGTCCAATTCACACAGAAACAACTGAATTTGAGAAATTTGCGCAACATCTTGCGACAAAAAGACAGGATTTATTGAATAAATATCCCATTCTCAAAAACAGGATTTAATGCAACAGCTTATAATTATTTTACAATTAAGCAATTAAACAACAACTGTAAATTTTAAAAAACGAATTAAAATACATACTTTTGTAAACAGATAAGTATTTATACCGCATTACAACATGAAAAAAATTAGTATATTGTTTCTGCTGACTGTTTTAACGGTTAAATTTTATGCTCAGGAAATCACATTCAGCGATTCAACACAAATAAGTTTAATTACCTGCTCGCCGGGTCAGGAGGTGTATGCCAAATTCGGACATTCCGGATTAAGGGTTCTCGACAAAGTGAACGGGTATGATTTTGTATTCAACTGGGGGATTTTTAGTTTTAACACCGAAAATTTCTATTATAAATTTATAAGAGGTAAAACCGACTATTTACTTGGTGTACAAAACACAGCCGATTTCCTTCCTGAATATCAGCGTCGTAATTCAGTTGTTTGGGAGCATGTATTAAATCTGCGTCCTAACGAAACAAAAAAACTTCTCGAACGCCTGCTGTTAAACTATCGGCCGGAAAACAGACAGTACAGATACAATTTTGTGTATGACAATTGTGCAACACGACCTCGGGATATCGTTTTGGGAGCAGTTGATGGTCGCGTTATATTTCAAACTTCATACGAGTCGAAAACCTATCGTCAGGCTATCGACGACTACATTGGAGATGACACTTGGCTCCGTTTTGGTATAGATGTTATCTTCGGATATCAGGCCGACAAAAACATGCCACAGATGCAAAGCATGTTCTTACCCGAAATATTAAAATTTGAATTCCTGAATGCCCGAATTTCGAACAATCAACATACAGAATCGAGACCGTTAGTCAGAAAAACCAATGTGTTGATTTCCACAGAATACT
>JAYRXP010000357.1:0-1851 GCA_041917395.1 Paludibacter sp. | reverse complement strand
CAGGCATTCCAAGTTCGAGAGCTATCGATTTTATTTCTTCGACGGTTTTACCAATTAATGGAGTTTTCATGTGTTTATAATTTATTTTTTAATTGTCACATGGAACTCGCACATAAACATCTTCTTGTGTGTCAACTATTACTTGTCGTGCTCGTTTCATCTGTTTATAATTTATTTTTTAGTTCTGATGCTGCTTTGACATTATTAAACTTGCACAGCAGGGATAAGTGCTGTTAAAAAGCAAAACGGAATGAAAAGGTTCATTCCGTTTTGCTTTTTTTTGATTTTAATTTCCGAATCAATAGAAATTTATACGGTTGTCAACAATATCCGCTTTATCTCTGATATCCTGAATTATTGTATATGGCAACGAATAGCTCAAACGTGAGTTTAGCATCATAACCTGCATTTTGGCATCGAAAGGTGCATTGCTTACCTGTGGATTCGTTGGCAAAACAACATATACACCGGCATTCCCTTTAATCGGAGCCGAAAGTTTATTTACCGGCAATACCGAAACTTTACCAACAACAGCAGGTTCGAATCCCGCAACACCAAACTGGTAAGCAGCAAAGTTTACAGCCGGTGCAGATTTAACCTCTCCACCTATAGCAGCAGCAAGTGCTTCAATCGAAGGTGTTTTAGCAATCTGAGCATTCAGTTTTTCAATCATCAAATCAGCTTTTTTCTCGCGGATAAGTTCTGCTTTTATTTGTTCCGATACTTTTTCTACCGGACGATATCCTTTTTCCAACACTTCGGTAACAGTAGCTACCACAAACTGGTTGTTGCAATCGTAAACATCCGAAACGGCCTCTTTATCGTTTTCGAAAGCCCAGCGTACAATCTGACGCGACTGAGGCAATTCGGCCACTTTTTCAGCAGATGTAGGCAACTCGTTAGCAGTACGTACGGTGTAACCTTTCTCCTGAGCTCTTTTATCAAATTCTGAACCTTTAAGTTCTGCAGCAAATTGTTTGGCTTCGTTGTAAATTTTACTTACTGTTAAGTTACTTGTAGCCACTTTGATTTCCAGAATCGCGAGTTTCACTTTTCGTTTAGCCGGTGTTTTTTCGGTCACCTGAAAAATTTGAGTTCCCTGGTCGTTTTTAATGGTAAACAGACCATTAACATTGCTTGCGAAGGATTTGGTAATAATTTCTTTGTCAAGACCCATAACGCCATCTACAATCCAGCCTATTTCACCACCATTGGCAGCAGTTTGTTTAACGGCCGAGTACTGACGGGCAAGAGCAGCAAAATCACCGCCACCATTAATTGCCGCAACAATACTGTCAGCTTTGGCCTCATCAGCTTTTGCAAGATAAATGTGACGTATTTTCACGGAATCTGATTGCATAATACCTGTTTCCATAACGCGTGCCATTGTATAAACATCGTTTGCAAAAACAGGACCCATTATGGAGCCTGCCGGGCTTCCAAATGCAAAAGCTTTCAGATTGGCTGGTACAGTAGCTTCGGAATAAGGTTTACCATCATAACGCACTTCTGAGTTTTGATTTACGAACGAAGCAACCTCAGTAGTTGTGCGGAATTCAGCACTTAATGTATTCATGGCTGTTTCGGCTTTTTTGTAATCTTCGGTTGATGGTTTCACACTGAAAACAACAAATTTAAGCGAGCGGGCAGCCTCTTGTTTGTATTGTTTCTTTTGTTTGTTGTAGCGATCTTTAATTTCACTTTTCGAAACTTCCACGTCTTTATCGGGTATCGAAAAATAAGGCTGAACAACATAATTCACATCCACACTGCGCTTAGCTGCTTCGTATTCCGACTTAGCATCCAAACTGTTGGCTGTAACCACTTTCGACATAAGCGCATTGTATTTTT
>JAYRXP010000356.1:0-2984 GCA_041917395.1 Paludibacter sp. | reverse complement strand
GAGCGGATTAGTTGAACACAGCTATATCGAACTAACCAAAGAAGTTGTTGATGAATACCGCAACACCGGTGGTTTCGACATTATTGGTTCGGGACGTACAAAACTGGAAGAAACCGAACAATACGACAAGGGCGAAGAAATCTGCAAAAAACTGGGTATCAATGCCATCGTAATCATTGGTGGCGACGACTCTAACACAAATGCCTGTGTATTGGCCGAATACTACAAACAAAAAAACTGCGGCATTCAGGTAATTGGTTGTCCTAAAACAATTGATGGTGACCTTAAAAACGAAATGATTGAAACTTCATTTGGTTTTGACACCGCTTGTAAAGTTTACTCTGAGCTTATCGGTAATATACAGCGCGATGCCAACTCGGCAAAAAAATACTGGCACTTTATCCGCCTGATGGGCCGTTCGGCTTCGCACATTACGCTGGAGTGCGCTTTGCAAAGTCAACCAAACATGTGTTTGATTTCGGAAGAAATTGAATCGAAGAACATGACTCTGAAAGATGTGGTGGATGACATTGTAAAAGTAATTGTAAACCGCGCCAATTATGGTCTGAACTTCGGTACTATCCTGATTCCTGAAGGATTAATCGAATTTATTCCGGCCATGAAAAAACTTATTTCGGAACTGAACGACCTGCTGGCTCACAACGACGATTTCAACGCACTGGAAACTGATGACGAAAAACGTCAATACGTAAAAGGAATGTTGAGCGCCGATAGCCGCGAAGTATACAACAGCCTTCCAAAAGGTATTGCAAAACAGCTGACTCTCGACCGCGACCCACACGGAAACGTTCAGGTATCGCTTATCGAAACCGAAAAACTGCTGATCGAAATGGTTGCTAAACGTTTGGCTCAGTTGAAAGCCGAAGGCAAATACAAAGGCAAATTCTCGGCCATCAACCACTTCTTTGGTTACGAAGGTCGTTGCGCTATCCCTTCAAACTTCGATGCTGACTATACTTACTCTCTCGGATATACCGCTTCGGTACTTATTTCGGCAGGAAAAACAGGTTATATGTCATCAGTTCGTAACCTCACTGCTCCGGCAGCCGAATGGATTGCAGGTGGTGTGCCTATTACCATGATGATGAACATGGAACGTCGTCACGGTAAAATGAAACCGGTTATCCAGAAAGCATTGGTACGTTTGGACGGAGCTCCGTTTAAATACTTTGCAAAACACCGCGAAGACTGGGCCGACGAAAAACAAAGCTACGTTTATCCCGGACCGGTTCAATATTACGGACCAAGCGAAGTTTGCGACCTGCCAACACGCACACTTTTACTGGAAAAAGAATAGTCCGGTTATTGAAATTAAACCATAAAAAAGAGAGAACAGAAATTAATTTTTTGTTCTCTCTTTGTTTTGTATTACCAGCTGAAGTTTTTTCCCTCCCAACACACACCACCCTGTCATCCTGAGCGCAGCGAAGGATCTGAATTGAGCCTATGCCGGATTTACAACCTGCGATAATCAGATTATTTATAATAAATAGGTTTATATTTAACTATGGAACCTGATTCAATACTAAATAGCTTGCTTCTGCAATATCTATTGACGTAGTACCCAAATTAGTTGATTTAAAAAAAAACTTCGCACTGCAAGCTTGTTGTACGACCAGTGAATAACTTGTCCGTCCACTGACGGATTAAAGCTCTTGTTTATTGAATAGACCCACACAGTTTATTGAATAGACCCGAATAGACCCGTTAATGTTGCCACATTGAAGGATAAATGTGCCACATTTAATGTTGATGCAGCCATATTAAACGTTGATGCAGGCAGTGTGAAGCTTCAATCTTAGGTATTTAATGTTCAATCCGTAAAAAAGCAAGCATAAACTCTACAAATCATAGTGCATCAAGCCCAATTACGACATGCGGCCTTTGTAATCTTCGTAACCAAACTCACGTATCAACTTAAACTCATTATCTTTTGTCCAGATTCCGATAGATGGATGCGAGACACCATTAAACATAGTGGTTTTCACCATGGTATAATGTATCATATCTTCGAACACAATGCGGTCACCAATTTTTAATTCCTCGCCGAACGACCATGAGCCATAAAAATCGCCCGACAAGCAGCTGTTTCCACCCATTCGGTAAGTTGGTTTTCCGGCAACTACATCGGTAGCACCCACAATGGCGGGTTTGTAAGGCATTTCGAGGCAATCGGGCATGTGACACGAGAACGAAACATCGAGCATAGCTGTTTTAATGCCTTTATTTTCGACCACATCCACAACCGACGAAACAAGTACGCCTGTTCGCCACGCGAAAGCGCTTCCAGGCTCCAGTATCAATTGTAAATGCGGATACTTTGCTTTAAAATTTTGCAACAACCCAATTAAATGCTCAACATCATAGCCCTCTTTGGTCATTAAATGTCCGCCTCCCATATTCAACCACTTTATCTGACCAAGAAATTTTCCGAATTTTTCATCCACAACCGCCAGTGTTTTTTCCAAATCATACGATGTAGACTCGCAAAGTGTATGAAAATGAAGACCTTCGACACCATCGGGCAATGTGTCACCCAACAAATCGGCCACAACACCTAATCGTGAACCCGGAGCACAGGGATTATACAAATCAGTTTCCACATCCGAAAACTCAGGATTGATACGCAAACCACACGACACATTGTAAAACTGCGTTTGCGGGTAAAGTCGCTCAAACTGAGTCAGCGAATTGAACGTGATATGACTACTGCATTTTACAATTTCGGGAAATTCGCGATCGGTGTAGGCTGGTCCATACGTATGTTCCGGACTTCCCATTTCTTCGAAAGCCAATCGGGCCTCGGCCAGTGAACTGGCTGTAGAATATGGAATATATTCGCGCACAATAGGAAATGCACTCCACATGGCAAATGCCTTAAAAGCAAGTATTATTTCCACTCCTGCCCTTTCTTTTACCGAACGTATAAGCTCCAGATTGCGACGAAAAGCAGCCTCATCGAG
>JAYRXP010000355.1:0-4415 GCA_041917395.1 Paludibacter sp. | reverse complement strand
TATATAAAAATTTTGAAACTGACATATTAATTTTAGAAAAAGACCTTTTTTTGATTATTTTTTAGCAGAAAAGTGATTTTTGATAATAAATTTGGCTTTCAGCTGAAATTTAAGGTATGAACCAATATGTATTGAATAAAAATTTATTATATTTGCAGATTATGAACCGATTTCAAGCATTTTTTAATTTCATTAAAGGACGTTTTTATTGTCAATTTTTAAATTTATAGTTTTATGATGTTTTCCTTCAGATCGATATTAACCAAGCTAAAGCGAAAAAAACAGGTTGAAGAATCGGAAAAAGCAAAAATTCGCCGCCGGATACGAAATAAAAAGAATATCCTGAGCGATATGGAAAAAGCCCAGAGTTCTCAGCTGGTTTTCGAAAAGATAGAGTCGCTTCCGGAGTTCATTAATGCTAAGTCGGTGTTATTATACTGGTCGCTACCTGACGAGTTGCCTACACACAATTTTATTGTGAAGTGGAGTACAAAGAAACAAATGTTGCTGCCTATGGTTAAGGGCGACAAAATGCTGATTAAACCATTTACAACGGCCGAAGAATTGCGAAAAAGCGATATGGGCATTTGGGAGCCGGATGCTCAAAAAGAATATATGCGCCAGATCGATTTGGTAATTGTTCCGGGTATTGCTTTTGATAAAAATAAAAATCGTTTGGGGCGTGGAAAAGGCTATTATGACAGGTATTTCAACAATAAAAGTATTACGAAAATCGGTATTTGTTACGATTTTCAATTACTGGAGGTGATACCTACAGAACCATTTGATGTGCGGATGGATAAGGTTATAACTCCCAATTATACACTTGGATAAGCTTTTTTTCGTTAGATATTATTGCCGGACTTAAATCAATGAGATATTGGTTTGTCCGGTAATTTTTTTGTCTGCCAGATTGGTATCTTTCCAGAGTAACCTTGCTGCAACTGAAGCTGACTGAGCCAAATACAAGCCCGGCAATGCTGTGCAAGCTGTGATAAATTCTGTACTTTCGAATTGGCTTAGTCGCTCGTAATGTGTTTTAAAATAGCTATTTATGAGTGGTAAATCTTCCGTTTCAAAATCAAAAATATATTTTTTGCCATTCCATTTTTTCCCTTCGATCAGTTCCGAAAACAAAATATACTGATATTCGGGATTGATATCCGTTTTCTGGCGGAGGCTCCTGAATGACAATGATATAATCGGTGGACTTATTATTCCATCAAAAAAAATGGTGTAGGCTGATTCGTGGTTGCTGCTAAAAACGGAGCTGTAACTTAATCCGGTTTCAGAAAATTCCACCATACTGTTTCGCAAAACTTTAGCGTCGTCGGTTATGATGAGCTGGCTACCAATGCGTTTCATTTTCTTTGCAATAGTATTTTGCTGCGTAAACGAAGTATTTCCCGTTTTGCATCGATTGGTGCAGGTGGGTTTTCAATTAAGTTAATGACTTGCCGGATACTGTCCTGTGCCAGAGAGTCGAATTTGCGTGTGAGTTTTATGCTGTCAATCAATGCGTTAAACTTTCCTTTTGCGGGCGAATAATTAATTAAGGCACCTGTAATTGAGTCGATACTGTGTTTTCGGTGAGCCGTAAATGTGATGGTATAACGGCGCAAAAGACTATCGCTGGTTGTTTTGTAAACTATGCTGTCCGTTTTTCTATCCCTGTAAAAAATACGAACGATAGCGTGTTTGTTTTTACTTTTATCTGATTTTCCGACCCGATGCAAAAACGAAAGTTTGTAGATGTCGTTCCAGACCAACGAACGGTTTTTTATTGTAAAATTAATTTTTACGGGAGTGGAATCTTTTGTGAATTTATACTGTGTACGTGCCAATGGCCATATTTCTTCGGTAGAATTGCGCAATGCCGCCGAATCGACAGGATGAAAATAACCGGATTTTACCTTCTGATCCAATTGCGTGAGTTCGTCAATTACATCGGTGTAAATACGTTCGAATTTTTTCGGATTTTTGGCGTAATATACCAATGTCGAATCGAACTGAGCTTTGGTTATACTGTGTTTTTTGAGTAAAGCGTTATAATAATACACGTTTTTGCGATCGTCGACAGCTCCCATGCCTTTTGCCGCGAGGGCTCCATCCAATCGGTGTAAGTCCACCAAAAACGCAGTCATCTCGCTTCGTGAGAGTCTGTCTTCCTGTCCGTTACCACAGGCAACGAGAATAAAAACAAGAAGACCTGAAAAGAGAAACTGACGAATCTTAGTTAGCATCCTGTTGTTTGTCAGATTTTTTTGTTTCTAAACTTTCGTTTAAATCTTTACGGTAAAACAAAAGAATAATACCCACTGAAATGCTTATGGCAGAGTCGGCTATATTGAAAACGGGACTAAAAAACAAGGTTTCGCCGGCGCTGTTTTTTATTATCGGGAAATAAAGCATATCAACAACTTTGCCGTAGAAAAGTGGTGCGTAACCTCCTGTTTCGGGTAAAAAAGTTGCAGCCATACCGTAGCTGTCGCTAAATAATAAACCATAAAACAACGAGTCGAAAATATTTCCGGCAGCTCCCGCCAATAGAAGTGAAACAGCCAAAATGTAACCGCCACGGGCATTTCGCTTAATAAGTGTATGTATGAAGTAGGCTAATCCTGCAACAGCGACAATGCGAAAAAGGGTGAGGAATAGTTTCCCGATAATTTCCATTCCGAATGCCATCCCGTTGTTTTCGATAAAGAAAATCTGAAACCAACTGAAAACCTCAACATGCTCGCCCAAAGCAAAGTTGAGCTTGATGAAAATTTTCGATGCCTGATCAATGAACAGAACAAGTAGAATTAGTAAAATGGACTTTTTAGTGATTGACATAACTATAGTTTTGTTCTTTAATCTTTTATTAGTGGGTTCAACCTCCCGCTACATACAAAATTCGGCAACAGAAGGAAATTGCTGTTGCCGAAAATCATTGAATTTTTTGGTTTATCGTTTGTTGTCGTTTTTCGCTTCAATACTCAACGTGGCATGCGGTACGGCACGCAATCGCTCCTTCGGGATTAATTTGCCTGTTTCGCGACAAATGCCATAGGTTTTATTTTCGATACGAATCAACGCTGCCTGCAGGTGTTGAATAAATTTCATTTGACGTTGTGCCAATCTTCCTGATTCTTCTTTCGAAAGCGTTGCTGCTCCTTCTTCAAGCACCTTGAAAGTTGGTGAAGTGTCCATAATATCGTTGCCATCGGCATTCGACACGCCATCGCGCAACAACTCGTAATCTTTTTGAGCTTTAGCTAGTTTGTCGAGAATTAACTCTTTAAACTCCGCTAACTCAACATCTGAATATCTTGTTTTTTCTGACATAACCGTTTGTTTTAAGTTGTTTTACAATGTGCTTTTAACTATTTGTGATTCTTTGCTGTATTATGCTGCGAAAATAACAAATAATTTGCAGACAGCCAATTATTTTGAATTATTTTAAAAAATGTGCTACGCTTTCGTAACCGATATATTTACGGTATAATCGTCGAAGTCAAGCTCGATCGGCTGTGCCAATTTTTGAGCCAGATTTACATGAAGCGCCAACGTTTGAGTGGCAATGTAATCTTTGAATTCAATCACTGCTTCGTTAATGTTGTCGTTGCTCTCAATGTCAATATTAATTTTGTCGGTAATCTCATATCCGCTTGATTTACGGATATTCTGAATGCGGTTAACCAACTCGCGGGCAATCCCTTCGCGCAACAAAGCATCGGTTACTGTAATATCCAGTGCAACAGTAAGTTTGCCTTCATTGGCAACCAACCAACCGGGCATGTCTTCGGTTATGATCTCAACATCTTCGGGCGTAAGTTCCACATCGCCTGTTGGCAAGGCAAGAACAAATTTTCCGTTGCGTTCAATTTCTCCGATTTCGTGATTTCCGAACGAAGTCATGGCTGCTGCAATTTCCTTCATTTGTTTGCCGTATTTTTTACCAAGCGTTTTGAAGTTTGGTTTTATTTTCTTCACGAGATTTTCCATATCGTTATCGGCCGGAATCACTTCAAATTCTTTTACGTTCACTTCGGCTTTTACAAGATCGGCAATGTAGCTCAGTTGTTTGAAAGTAGTTTCGTCAGGTGCAGGAACAACTGCTTTTGTAAGCGGTTGACGCACTTTTTTATCGGCTTTACGGCGCAGTGCCAGTATCATCGACGAAGTTTGTTGCGCCAACTGCATGCATTCTTCCAGGTTGCTGTCAATCAATGCCTCGTTGTATGATGGGAAGTCGGCTAAGTGAACCGACTCGCTCTTGTCTTTTCCGGTAACTGCATTCAGGTCAAGGAAAAGTTGATCGGCGAAGAATGGCGCAATCGGTGCCATCAGACGCGAAACAGTTTCCAGACAGGTATAAAGCGTTTGGTAAGCCGAAATCTTATCTTCGTCGTATTCGCCACCCCAATAAC
>JAYRXP010000354.1:0-5827 GCA_041917395.1 Paludibacter sp. | reverse complement strand
ATGGCGGGTACATTAAGTTATACAGCAGCAAGTACCACAGCCACTACGGGTAACAACATGCCTCATAACAATATGAAACCTTATTTGGTCATAAATTATATTATCTCGTTGTATGGCGTTTATCCTTCATCAAATTGATTATAAATAAAACTACGTTAAAATGAAAAATATTTTTACAATCTTATCAATATTGCTGCTTTCGATATCAAGTGTTTTCTCGGCAGGTTATACGGTTACAAAAACTGCCGACGATTTAAGTTCAGGAACTCTACGATCGGCCATTATAAGTTCAAACAATGCGGGAGGCAGCAATACAATTACAATATCAACTACGGGCACAATTTTACTAACTTCAGCTTTGCCGGTAATAAGCTCAATACTTACAATTGATTGTTCCAACGCTTTAGGAGTAACTATCAGCGGAAATAATTTGTATCGGATTTTTGAAGTAAACATACCCTCGGGAACGGTAACATTTAAAAATTTAAATATAGCAAACGGAAAAGGCGATGGTGGTGGAGGTGGTATTTTTGCAATGACATCGGCTACCGGAAAAATTGCATGCGAAAACTGCTCATTTTCTGGCTGCTCAACTATAGGCAGTCAGGCTTATGGAGGTGCCATTCAATCGTCGGCGGATGTCGATTTACTAAATTGTACGTTAACAGGAAACTCTGCCAACGATGGTGGTGGAGCAATCGAAATTTTAGATGCACTCGCTGTACTAACAATTAATCATTGTACAATTTATCAAAATTCAACCAGCAACTCAAATATTGCGGGTGGAGTTGATGTCTATTTAGGTTCAATAAATATTAACAACTCAATTATTGCCAGCAATACAAACGGGAATGCAAGTTTAACCAGAGACATTTCGGTAGATGGAGCGAATACGAATACACAACTTAGTAATTACAATATCTTTAGCACTGCGCCATTTAACGGGGCTAACGATTTAATCAATAAATCAAACAGCGAAATCGGATTATCTGAATTAGCGAGCAATGGTGGAAAAGTTAAAACAATGCGCATTGGTTTGGCAAGTATTGCCCGTAATGCAGGTACAGGTAGTGTTGGCGCCGATGCACGCGGAATTACTCGCGAAGATATTGCAGATATTGGAGCATTCGAATCGATTAGTCCTACAGCTACAACTAACGCAGCTACAAGTATAACAAGTACATCCGCTGTGCTAAACGGCATTCACGATTTAAAAGGATATACACTTTCGTTGGCCGAGTTTGAATATGGTTATAGCTCAGGCAATTATACACAAACTGCTACTGCATCCCTCAGCGGAGGAGTCAATGCTAGTTTTAGTTTAACAAATCAACCATATGGAGCCATAATCTATTACAGACATGTTATTACGGTTGATGGTTATAAGTTTTATGGTTTGCAACAAACTGCTGCACTTGCAATAACAACAGACATTGGAGAACAAATTTCAGCACCTCGATTGGTATATAATATGGCTTCAAAACAATTACATGTAAACGGAGTGTTCGATTATCTTGAAATAATTGATGCAACCGGTAGATTAATTCAAAAAACAAATTCAAGTTCAATACCCCTGAATAGTAAAGGGATAATTATTATACGATTGCATACATTCGGCAAAGTTACAACTCAAAAAATAGCATTGTAAATTTCAGAATATGTAACTAGAACAACAAAACTTCCGGCTATTGCCGGGAGTTTTGTTGTTTTAAACAAAAGAGCAATACATGGCAAGTCGCAAAATTTAGTTATCATTTCCAAAAAAGCGAAAACCAAATTAGTTTTGATCGGAAATACGAAAAATGTCGTATTTCCATTTCGTGCGACAACTATTATTTTTGCATTAAAATAAATTGTATTGTTTTCATATTTATATTAGTTGTTTATTTTAATTAGCTGGCGTTATGATTAAAAAATTAATACCCCTGTTTTTTTTAATTCCATTTGGGATATTGTCTGCTCAGGTAACTATTAAAAGTGTCAAAACTTTTGCAGTTGGAGCCAATACCGATGCTATAAATATGTGTGCTACAACAGATTTGTTGTTCTTTAGCACCAACGACAATGCTTCAACTCAGGGTGTGGAACTATGGACAAGTGACGGAAGCACAACTGGTACAAAAATGCTCAAAAACATAAATACATACAGTGGTTCGCATAGCAGTAATCCCCGTTGGTTTAAAAATGTGCTCGGAAAAGTTATTTTTGCAGCCGATGTAACGAACATGGTTAATAATCAGGTTAAGACTATAACAAAACTTTACATTACCGATGGTACCGATGCCGGAACCATTGTTCTTTGCGATTTATCATATAATTTTCCGGCTTCAGTAGATGTTACTAATTCGGTTTTTTATGGAAAAGAACTTAATGGCAAGTATTATTTTAGTGCCGAAACCGATACCGAAGAAGCTGAACTCTGGGTTACAGATGGGACACCTGCCGGCACAAAAATGCTTAAAGATATTTATTCAACAACAAACTTCGGAAGTTTTCCCCGAAATTTCGAAGTGCTTGATAATAAATTGTACTTCACAGCAAAAACTGCTGAGTATGGCGAAGAACTATGGGTTAGCGATGGAACCGAAAGCGGGACAACACTTGTGAAAGACATATATGCAGGCAACAATGGCTATGTAACAGGCCAGTTAATTGCCTACAAAGGTAAACTTTATTTTGCAGCAACTGACAATAGCTCAAACAAAGGGAAGGAATTATGGGTAAGTGATGGCACAGCTGCAGGTACTCAGCTTTTTAAAGATATTAATCCGGATACCAGACAATCAAGCCCATCTGATTTTTATATCTTCAATGATAAATTATACTTTAGTGCGAGTCACTATCAGACAGGTACAGAACTTTATGTAACCGATGGAACAATTGATGGAACAGGATTGGTTCAGGATTTAAACACCGGAACAGCTTCGTCAAATCCGGCTTCGTTTACTACGATAGGCAATACACTTTATTTTGTTGCAAAAGATGCTACTTCAGGTAATGAGTTACGAAAACTGGCAGCCGGTTCTCAAACTATTGAGTTAGTAAAAGATATAAATCCAGGTACGCTTGATGGTGTTCACAAAACGTTTTATGCTGATTCGAGATACACACACATGGGCAGGGCTGTTATTGGTAACAATCTGGTTTTTACAGCTGTGGATAACACAAATGGGTATTATCAGGCGTGGATAACAGATGGGACATCTGCCGGTACAAAAAAACTCACTTACAATAATGTCCCCGGATCCTATATTATTGGTTTTACAGTTTTCAAAAATGAGGTCTATTTCTTTGGTAATTATTATACCAAATATGAATTATATAAGGTTTCGGGAGTAATTTCGGCAGTTGAACAAATAAAAGCACCATTGTCGGATTATCATATATACAAACAAGATAAAATGTTGAATATTGAAAATGCCCAAATTCAACCTAATGCAATTGCTACTATTTACAATACAAGCGGAAGTGCCGTAAAGCAATTTAAACTGCTCAACTCAACCAATAGTATTGCTTTAAATGATTTAAAGTCCGGAGTTTATATCATAAATATCGCATACGAAAATAAAAGCTCAAACTTTAGAATTGTTCTTTAATGTGCAATTATAATTGCTATTAAAAACCAAATACGCTAAAAAATATTTGATTTAAAACTGAACATGCTCAATACAGATTTGTTACATCTTAAAAAATGGAAAAAATTACAATTTAAAAAACTGAGTCAGGAGATTGTAATTTTCGAACTTTAAATCAGTAAAAAAATCATTTTATGAGTAGCGAAACAGAAAAATCAGTTTATTATCCATCTCAAAAAGTCGTTGATCAGGCAAATGTAAAAGAATATGATGCTTTATATAAGTATTCCATCGAAAACAGAGAGGAATTCTGGGCTGAACAGGCCGACAAATTAGGTTGGTATAAAAAATGGGATAAAGTGCTGGATAACTCCAATCCACCTTTTTACAAGTGGTTTAGCGGGGCCAAAACAAACATTGTTCACAATGCCATTGATCGCCACCAACACACCGAAGTTCGCAATAAAATAGCGCTTATCTGGGAAGGTGAGCCGGGCGATGTGCGAACATTTTCATACCATGCACTTAACCGTGAAGTGTGCCAGTTTGCCAATATTCTCAAGAGTATGGGCGTGAAAAAAGGCGATGTGGTAACCATTTACATGCCTCAACTACCCGAGCAGATTTTTGCTATGCTTGGTTGTGCTAAAATTGGTGCAGTGCATAGCGTGGTTTATGGCGGTTTCAGTCACGAAGCGCTTGCCGACAGAATTAACGATGCCAACAGCCGCGTGGTAATCACAGCCGATGGCGGTTACCGTCGTGGGAAAGTGGTGGAAATGAAGTCGATTGTAAACAAAGCTATGGAACTTTCGCCCACTATGGAAATTTGCATCACCATAAAACGAACAAATACAGATGTTTATATGGAAAACGGACGTGATTATTGGTATCACGACCTCGCCGCACTTCCGATAGCTTCCACCAAATGCGAAACAGAGCAAATGGATGCCAACGATATGCTGTTTCTACTCTATACTTCCGGTTCCACAGGCCGACCGAAAGCCATGATGCACACACACGGTGGTTATAGCGTTTATACGGCAACGACGCATCGCATGGTGTTCGACATAAAGCCCGACGACCGCTATTGGTGTGCCGCCGACCCGGGTTGGATTACAGGCCACAGCTATATTGTGTATGGTCCGCTGATGAACGGAGCCACGATTGTAATGTACGAAGGTGCACCCACTTATCCTTATCCTGACAGATGGTGGAAAATGGTGGATCGCTATGGTGTAAATATTTTGTACACTTCGCCAACAGCTATCCGCGGTTTGATGCGATTTGGCGATTCGTGGCCAAACCGAAACGATTTAAGTTCACTGCGGTTGCTTGGCTCGGTTGGTGAACCCATTAATCCCGAAGCATGGAAATGGTACTACGAAGTAATCGGAAACAGCAATTGTCCGATTATGGACACCTGGTGGCAAACCGAAACGGGAGGTTTTATGATTACGCCACTACCAATAACACCGCTTAAGCCGGGCTCCGGAACGAAACCATTTTTCGGGAATGAAATTGCAGTTGTTGACGATGCCGGAAATGAAGTAAAACCGAACGAAGAAGGAACGTTGGTTATAAAATCGCCCTGGCCGGGCATGACTGCCGGTATTTTTAAATCTCCCGAACGTTTTCTGGATATTTACTGGGAAAAATTCAGGAAACAAGGGTGGTATCTCACCGGCGATTCAGCCAAAAAAGACGAAGATGGTTATTTCTGGATTATCGGCCGTACCGACGATGTGATTAAAGTAAGTGGTTACCGCCTCGGAAGTGCTGAAATCGAAAGCGTAATGATAAGCCATCCGGCCATTGCCGAGTCGGCTGCCGTAGCGCTACCACATCCGGTGAAGGGAAACTGCATTCATATTTTTGCTATCCTGCGTATAGGTTACGAAGTGAAACCAGAACTTGAACAGGAACTTATAAACTTTGTGGTTACTCACATGGGTCCAATAGCAAAACCGGAGGCAATCACCTTTATTGACCAACTCCCAAAAACGCGAAGTGGAAAAATTATGCGACGCGTACTCAAAGCCCGTGCTATGGGTCTGCCCGAAGGCGATTTAAGCACGCTGGAAGAATAAAATTCAAGACTTCAATTAACAAGCAGTCAAAAAAACTTCGGTTTTTCTGGCTGCTTGTTTTATTTTCTCAATTCGAGTTGCATCAACTCATTCTCCTCAATATGCCCGTTGTCAATCAGGAAACGTATAACCTGGATAGCTTGTGGTTCTTTGAAAGGGATT
>JAYRXP010000353.1:0-8542 GCA_041917395.1 Paludibacter sp. | reverse complement strand
TAGACATTGAGCTGCAGAATATGTTCTACAAATCGAATCTTACATCGTTTGTCATCAATGTGTGGGATGCGTATTCCGTTTTCAGCATGAATCCCTATTACAGTTTCGAACGCGAAAACTGGAACGTTCGTTTGGGTGTAAAATCCTCATTCTCGTTTGTTTACGGCCATCCATTCAGCCCTTCGCCCGATATTTTTGCCGAGTGGAAAGCCATTCCGCGCTGGCTGGCATTTTACGGAGGTGTTGGAGGCAATTACAAGGTGAATACTCTGGATGTATCTATGACCGAAAACCGCTTTTTGTTTTCCGATCTGCGCCTACAGGACACATACACGCCTGTAAATGCTTTTTTCGGAATAAAAATAAAACCCGTCTACAACCTGCTGCTCGATGCTTTTGTTAGTTACAAATACATTGACAATCAATACTTTTTCATAAATAAAGATTATAAAGCAACTACTGCTGCAAAACCCGAAGAAAGCACCGTTTACACCAATAAATTTAATGCCATATACAGCAGTGCATCACTTACCAACGTTGGTTTCAGAGCCAATTACAATATCCGCAACAGCCTGAATGTGCAACTCAAGGGAGTTTACAATGGCTGGAAAACGTTCGACATACCTGTGGCCTGGCAAAAACCGAAGTTCGAAGCCGATCTGACGGGTGAGGTGCGTATTTCGCGAAACATGAATGTAAACGGAAGCCTGTTTTACAAAGGTGGACGACAAGCAAAATTAGGAGATATGAGCATGACTATGAAACCGGTAACCGACCTGAACCTGGGTGCCTCATACACTTACCTGAACTGGTTTACCATGTTCGCCAAAGTCAACAATCTGCTTAACTCAAACTATCAGGAATATTATGGCTACGAGGTGCAGGGTTTAAATGTTATGGTCGGAGCGTCGTTCTCGTTTTAATACAAAAAAACGGACTTAATTCTACTGGAAAAAGTCCGTTTTAACAATTTAAATTCTTATTGAATTATTCGTAAATATCCCTTCTGTGACCTATTGCAATAACATCTATAACGAGTTCGGAGTCATATATATCATAAATTATCCGATAATTTCCAACACGGATTCTGTAGCCATCCCGACCTCTTAATTTTCTATACCCGTTTGGTCTGGGATTCTCCTGTAAATTGGATATTGCATTCAGAATTGGCTGTGCAATGTGATCAGCAAACTTGTCAAGTGTTTTTTGCGCTTGTTTTGTTAAAACAATTGTATACATCAACTTTTGGATGAGGTTCGTATTTTCAAATATTCCGAAAAAGATACCCGTTCTCCTTTGTCTTCTTTTTTAACCTTATCGTAAAGACGAATATCTTCCAGCTCTTCCAGCTCAGCCATTAGTTTGCTAAAATCCTTTTCAGGCAAAATAACCATTTTTCTTCCGGCGGTGTCCTTAATATATTGTGGCGATATTGTAATCATATATCTATGAATTAGTTTATAATGCAAAAATATAAAAACAAATTGAACCGGAACCATTTTAAAGTATTAAACTTCAATAAATGACACGAAATAGTTTGATTTGCAGGTAAAGCGAAAATAGACTATTTTTGTAACAAAGACATTATCCCTGTATATGATTTCCAAAAACCAGATAAAAAACATAACTGCCTTGTCGCTAAAGAAAATGCGCGACGAATCGGGCTTGTTTGTGGCAGAAGGCACAAAGTTGGTAAATGATTTACTGCCGGCTTTTCAGTTGAAGGAATGTTACGCAACGCCGGAATGGATGAATGAAAACAAGCAGAACAATATTAAAGACATACAGCAGGTCAGTTTCGACGAACTGAAAAAGATATCCAACCAAAAGTCGCCACAGGGTATTCTGGCTGTATTCGAAAAACCGGCTTACGAACTGACAGATGCCTTGCAGCATGAACTTTGCATTGTGCTCGACGACATTCAGGATCCGGGAAACCTGGGAACCATTATCCGCATTGCCGACTGGTTTGGCATTCGAAACATAATCTGCTCGCCGCTGTCGGCTGATGCTTTTGGACCCAAAACTGTGCAATCGACCATGGGAGCGCTTGCCCGTGTTAAGGTGCATTATACTGGTTTAAAGGAGTTTATAAGCAGTCTCCCGGCTTCACACCCTGTGTACGGCACATTTATGGAAGGTGAGAATATTTTTACCTCCCCGCTTTCCGAAAATGGTTTAATTGTTATGGGAAATGAAGGAAACGGTATTTCAGAAGAAATATCCGAACTAATCAACCGCCGGATTACCATTCCAAATTATCCAAAAAACGAAGCCACATCCGAATCATTGAATGTGGCTGTGGCTACGTCTGTAGTGTGCGCGGAATTTCGCCGCCGGTTATTTAAATAATTCGTTCAGGCGTCGGGCAAGCTGAATTCCTGCCGAATAGAGCATTTCGTTTGTAGCCCCCGAAAACTTATAGATATAGTTGTAATTGTTCTTTTCGCTCACACCATAATCGTAAATGGCTGTGCGTAGGATGTACACATTCTGCACCGACTGCAAAAGACTTTCTGCCTGTTTCTTTGCTTTTACGTTCTCAAAACTATCCTGCAAAAAAAGACTGTATTCCGAGTATGACATTTTCTGACCTTCGGTAATCATTCCATCCCACACAGCATGGAGGTTGGTGGATTTGCCAAACCACTGCACACTTATTTTGTTTGCACCCAAATCATCGGCACGTCCCAAATGCATGGGTTGGTGCAGGTCGGCCATAAAATGTACCAGAAACTTCAACGCTTCGGCATCATTTTTATCTTTTTTCAGGCGCTGACTCATTTGATCGATCGCAAAAAACAAATGTTCTCCTTCGGCAGTCGGGTTTTTAAACAATTGTTCCAGTTGCTCCACAGACATGCTGTCTTTCAGATTCTGATAATGCCATTTATAACTATAATCGTATTGCTTGTCGCTGCGAATTTCGTCGGCCCAGGTAGCAGCGTAAATCATACCATGCTTACCAAGCACCTTATCGCATTGTTTTTTGGCTTTAGCCGTCAGATTAGCGTATGCGATATCGGCTACAATCCGGTGCCCCAGTGCATCGTAAGCCAGCGAGTATAGTGAGAAAGCACTCAAAAGTGCCAGTAAAAGGTTTTTTCTGAAATTCATAATTGTATTTATTTGAAATTAATTTTCTTTACTTTATAGCCCATCGAAAGCAGTATTTCAGCAATTTTCACTCTGAAATCGCCCTGAACAAGAATTTCGCCATCGCGCGACGAACCTCCGGCACCACATTTCACTTTCAGCAGTTTAGCCAGTTCTTTCAGCTCGTCATCATTTCCCTGAAATTCAGTCACCAACGTGGCTGGCTTGCCGTTACGCTTATCCAGTTCCACACGCAAAGGCTCCTTTTGCTTTTTATCCACCTGCGGAACAATTACTTCCGGTATATCCTCACCCTCAGGCAAATCTGCCTTCAAACCACTTAGTTTATCTCTCCAATCCATAAAATCAATTTATAATTAATAATGCATTAACTTAAAGAATTCCCAGATAATCACCCCGCCTGTAACACTTACATTCAGTGAGTGCTTGGTGCCATACTGCGGAATTTCGATACATCCATCACATATATCCACTACCGATTGTTGTACGCCTTTCACCTCGTTACCCAACACAACAGCATATTTTCTATCTTTATCCAACTCCAAATCGGTCAAAAATGTACTGCCCACAGCTTGTTCAATGGCAAAAACGGTATAACCGTCCGCTTTTAATGCATTTATAGCCTTGTGTGTATCTTCGAAATACGTCCAGTCTACTGTATTTTCGGCTCCCAAAGCCGTTTTATGTATCTCGGCATGTGGCGGCGTGCATGTGATTCCGCATAAATAAACGGCTTTAATCAAAAAAGCATCGCCGGTGCGAAATACCGAACCTACATTGTGTAAACTGCGCACATTATCGAGCACCACCACCAAAGGTAGTTTCGCCGAAATTTTAAATTCTTCCGGCGTCAACCGGTTCATCTCTGTTATTTTGAGTTTTTTCATAAAGCAGCTGTAAGCAGTAAGTGGTAAGCGGTAAGTGGTAAGCGGTAAGCAAAAAAAACTTACTTTTTGCGCTTGCCACTTGCAGCTATTTTAAAAGTGTAATTGCCTGTTCAATAATTGTATCGTATCCGTTAGCAACATCGGCCGGTTTTAAATCCACCTTTACGTCAGGGTCGATTCCCCACTCGGTATGCTGCATAGCGGCATCGTACATAGGACTCGACGAAAAACGCACCATCCAACCATTTGGTAATTCGCTCGAAAGCGGTAAACCTCCTCCTCCACCCGACTTATCGCCAACTATGACAGCATTGGGTGCAATCTTCATGCGCGAGATAAATGAATTGGTAGCGCTGTACGACATGCGGTTGGTGAGTATTGCCACCGGACGTCCCCAACGAATCTTTTCGTGCGCCGGCGTTTGAATGGCTACCGGCTCCGAGAATTGGGTATGTCCGTTACCGGTCTTGTGTTGCATATAGCCGGTCACTGTTTCTTCGGTAAAAAAGTAAGATGCCAGCTGTTCCGACAAATCCAGATAACCGCCACCGTTGTTGCGTACGTCAATAATCAGCGCATCACAATCCTTGAAGTAGGTGAAAATATTTACAATATTCACATCACTGAAACGGTCCGAAAAATCGCCATAGTAAATATACCCCACTTTATTGTTCAGAATACGGTTGTAACGCAGGCCCGCAACAGACTTGTAGTCCGACCCGAGATAGCGGCTGCCATATACAACTGAGGAATTAAAGTTCGAAGGATAATCGGTAAACCACTTCCAGTAGCGACTGGTATTAAAATCAGAATACAGGTTTACGTGTCCGTCTTTCAACTCTCCAAGCATATTACCCAGCAGGTCGAACAGCTCAAAATTAGTCATCGAGGTATCCACCCGCGACCTGTAAACCGTATGAATCGAATCCCAGTTTATTTTTTTATAATCGAGGTAACAATAGCGCGTATCGATAATTTTCCAGAGTGCCTCAAAGTTCCCGAAATGGTTATTAACCTCCTTCCGGGGTTCTTCGATGCAGCTGTTAAGCGACAGCAATGCTACAAAAGCAATCAAAATTGAGTTTTTCATTCAGAATTTTTTTAGTCAGGTTCCTTCTCCGGCAACCATAATTTTCAATTCCCGGCAACGCCTCCGAATTCCGCTTCAAAAATACAAATAAAATCTGAATGTTAGGTTTCAACACAGCATTATCAGCCACAGAATGCTCTTATCTCATTTTCAGAATCAGACTGCTGAGTTTTGCTTCTGCATTATTTTCAAGCACACCTCCGTGATAACAGACTATTATTTCAGGTGCTATCTTGAACGGTTTGATTTTCATAAAATATTAAATTATCAATTCCATATTTCGTTCATCGCTGTCAACACAACAGGAGCGCCATCCGTAACCATAATCGTGTGTTCGTGTTGTGCCATAAATCCTCCTTTATTTCCAACCATCGTCCAGCCATCACCCAAAGTTTCGGCATACGTTGAAGTCGTTGAAATTATAGCGACAGCTTCACTGGCTTTTTTTATTCCAATATATTCTTCTTCTGTTTTTATTGACATTTTATTGTATTTAAATTGATTTTAAGCGGTTGGTTTCGGGGCTAAATAACCACAAACCGCAACGGAATTCGCTGATGCCTGTTTTTCATCACTATAAAATAAATACCTGCGTTTTCAGGAGCTTTTATCTCGATAGTTTGCTTTCCTGCCTGTACCGAAAATAATAAAACACCTCCGGCAGTGTAAACCGCAACAGTTGATTCGGCATTGTCAGTTGGCAGTTGTACAGCCAGTTTTTCGCCCCGGCGAACTACTGTAGGGAAAACAGACAGCCCGGGAACGGGATATTTCACAGGCTCAACAGCATTTACGCGACTGGTATCAGCCCAATACACACGCTCATCGAGCATTTGTATCATAAACACTTTAGCTTTTGAGGTTTCTGCAAACTGCTGCGCACTTCTGCTGCTGTAAATATCCAGTCCAAGCCCGTAGTCAATACGTTTCCAGGTATTCGTATTGTTTTTCATAAAAAAAGTGCCTCCCTGATTTATCGAATTGGTATTTGAGCTATAACGGTCACCATTTCGGGCATAAAAAATATTGTTCAGCGCTTTATCCGCCCACCACATGTTCGACTCCGATATTTTAAGTGGCTGCCAGAAATCAGTATTACGAATATGATTTATGTGTTTTCGGATATTCATTCGTACCGAAGCGCTTCCGGCCACTCCCGTAAAACTCAGGTACAAACTATCGTCGGGCGACACAGATAAACCTGTTGTATTTCCAATACTGATATCATCATTAATAGCATTTTTGCCATCAATGCGTATTCCGATATGCTCCCAGTTCAGTCCGTTATTGTCCGAAATAAATAAGCCCCCGTTTCCGCTGTTGTATTCATCGGCTACAGTGAGGTACAACCGACCATTTTTATCGCAGGCAATATGCTCGCAACTGGTGTAAATTCCCAATCCATTATTTCGCTGTTGCCACGTCAGTCCCTCATTGTCCGAATAAAACACCCCAGCGCCCACAAAACCGTCCTCGTTTGTCAATGCTCCGGTAATGGCAAACAGCCCGCCATTTTTATTTTCAATAAGTTGTAGCACAGGATATGTTGTACTGATAGCAACAGAATCCCAGCTTTCGCCCATATTTATGGTACTGAAAATTTTCCCGGAGCCTCCGGCATATACTTTACCCGCTTTCGAAGAAAACAGACTAAAAACAGAACGCGTGCTGAGCGAAGGCTCAAAGCGACCACCCTCGTTAAAGCTCCGCAAAACACCTGTTTGATAAGCTACAAAAAGGCAGGTATCGCGGGCCAGCGTTATAGCCGTTTTCGATCCGTTGGGAAATTCGTAGGTCGTTAGCCAGAATTTTTGAGCCGGTATTTGTATGCCGATTGCTGTAAAAGCTAAAATAATACTCAGATTTCTTAGTTTGTTCATTTGTATGTTTGGTTATTCCTGTTTCAGCTGTAAATATAACTATTTTGGAGATATAACTGTAATTCAGCACTAAAAATCCCGATAAGTAATCAGGATTTGTACTGATGCGATTTCGTACCAAAACGTTGTATGCCGGAACAAAAAAATACTTCTGCAGCAGCTCTTTTTGCTTTTGCAGAAGTATTTACTAAACACAACACAGTCTTTTTCAGACCGGTAAACAAACACCTACACTACCGGCACATACACCGAGTTCGACGCCCTACTACCGTCTTTCGACACCGCAAACAGATAGATAAATTCCACGTCGGCTGCCGTAATGCCGGGCAACGCCACTTCAATCTGAAGCTGTTCAGCCTCTCCACGCGGAATTTGTACTGCTTTCAGCGGCCTTCCTGCCTTTTTCACCAGCACATTTACCACATCGTCGGCCGAGGATTTCGGAAAACCGATATTCGACTCGCATTGCAGGCTGATGCCCGCTGCCGTAACCGTTGCCTGATCCACCACCACCTCGGGAAGCGCGCCTTTGGCTATCTGCAACAGACTGTAATCAATTACCGGCGCTTCACCCGAACTGTCGATAGCACCGGGCAGATTCAACGACATAAATACATTGAATGCCGATAACTTTTCCGGACGTGCCGGAAATCCATACTCACCAAAGC
The DNA here is from genome assembly GCA_041917395.1 of Paludibacter sp. GTDB lineage: Bacteria > Bacteroidota > Bacteroidia > Bacteroidales > Paludibacteraceae > Paludibacter. The sequence goes on along the minus strand of JAYRXP010000353.1, from coordinate 900 downwards.
CACCAAGCGATGCCCACAGGTCGCTCATTAGCCTGAAACTGGTTCGGTGATTCTGCTGTGCCTCCGTGTTCTTGTCCTTGCGGTTAAACGCCTTGGCACTGATTACATTTTGTCCTTTGTGGACGTAGGTGTTCACATTCGCGAACGATTTTGCCATTTTACCCATGACCGGGTTTTGAGCTATACTCATAATTATATTGGCTTCCTCCTGCCCGAAAAGCGACACCGCCTTTCTTCGTGATTCAGCGTGTCAAAAGTACTGCTACTCAAAATATTCGTTGTACAACTTGTAGTACAACTTGTATAAAGTTTTTTGTAACACACTGATATAATGCAAAATAAAAACACTACCAAAACTGAGCAAAATCACTTCAGGTTGTATAATGTGAACATTAGACTCCAAAAACTGTTTCTTATCTGCAATTAGGAATTAATGTAGGTTTCTTTATTATTTACTTTCCGACCCCCCAATGGGAGCTTAAGAGTGATATTAAGAGAAATTTTATTAATAAGACTGTAGAGAATATGTCTTAAAGCCCCCAACCGGGGGTTTGGGGGTCATAATCAAAACATATCATTTAATATTATCTACTACTTATATGCCAAAAGAGTAAATAAATCAGTAGTAACTTTAAGCCCCTTTAGGGGTTTGGGGCGGAAATATACAAAAATTTTAACTTCCCCAAGCCCCTAAAGGGGATGTAAAATACCATCGTCTCTATTATTTTATTCCACAATTTACAATTTGTAAAATTAGTTTTTGCTTTTGAACATTAGACTCCAAAAACTGTTTCATATCTGCAATAAGCAGCATATTAAAATAAAATGAACGCCTATCTTATTCCCCCTCTTCCTCCCTCTCCATTTGGAGAGGGTTGGGGTGAGGTCGGGGTTAGCGGT
>JAYRXP010000352.1:0-5159 GCA_041917395.1 Paludibacter sp. | reverse complement strand
TTCCTGATCGCCTTTGAGCCAGTAACCTGTCACTTCGTCGAGGTATTCGCCCACGTACGGAAGTCCGCGATACGATTGCGACTGCACCAGTTTTTCCAAATGACTGAAATACACACTGTCGGTGGCTGTTTTTTGCGGATAATTGTTCATAAAATTAGCCATTGCCGTGAGCACCTGCGATGTAGCAAACGGCCATACAGCGCCATCCCACTCACATTTACCTACGCCACGTGTGCGGAATTCGGGATGACGACACTCGGCAGTTGTCATGCCAAATGGTGCTGAAAAGCCTTTCGGATCGGCTAATTGTAGCCAGGCACTATCGCATTTGGCCGGTGTTGGCATATTGAAATACCAGGGCAAATAACCAATAAACTCACGCACATTGGCTAATGAATCAGTACGCATTGTTTCAAAAAATTTGAGTTTTTCGCCCCAGAGTTTAGTCTGAATAAGGTTCTGTATTGTATCTGATTTTAATTTGTACAATTTCGATTTTTCAGCATTTCCGGCTAACAAGAAAATTTCAGCCAGCGCTTTCGCATTGCCATACATATAACTATTGATGGTTGGTCGTGCAAATTGTTTTTTGCGTCCACCGCTAATGGTTTCTTCCATGCCGTCCTGCACGTCGCCCTGCCAGAAAAGTCCGTTTTTCAGCCTATGCGTCGATTCCCAGCGGAGATATTCTGCCTCCAGATCGGGCAACATATTCAGCAGGAAAGTTCTATCGCCGGTTACAAAGAATTTATTCAGTTGCGCGTCGATATTCCACGAACTGAAAGTCATCATTTTCTTCATAGGTGCACCTTCGTTGCCACGATACCAGGTTCGGATGCCCTGATTGATGTAAGTAGTATCACGAAGCCAGCGGCTTTCGTAAATATGTTGTCCAAGCGCGCACGAAATCAGGTTGTATTTATCGGCATACGAGCGATTTACCAAAAATTCGGTAAACGCATAACCCACCGGAGTTTGTTTTATATGCTTGCGCAATGTCCACCAGCGATAATAGAACATTTCCTCGAAATTGTGCTGCGGACATTCGAACAGTGGAATGTTTTTTTCCATCCATTCGGCCGCCTGAGCATTAGGAATTGCCTGCACAATATTTTCATTTTCCATGCCATTGAAATAATCGACATAATGACGGAAATCGGCAAATTTCAGTATCGGGGCTGAGGCATCAGCATCCATCGAAGCTGTTCTAAAATTAGCAATTCGGAATACGCTCAACGGATCCTGTTCACCGGCCTTCGGCAGGTCATAATCCTGATCAGCGGGTGTTTCGGGCGTTAGAAACGCATTCGTTTCTCCGGTGCTGAAGGCAATTCGTTCGATGGCTGCCACTGGCGCAAAAAACATGCGAACGCCTGCTTGTTTCCCATCGACAAATACTTTGATACTGCGGTTTTCAACCGAAAGCTGAGCCTCAATTTTATAGGTTTTACCGGCCTGATATTTCATTAATCCGCCCCAGCGTGCACCTCCTTTTGCCTGAAAAGTACTGTCGGACCGGAACTCCAACCGTGAACACGCAATTCCTTTGTCATCCAGAAACTCTATTCTGAAAATACCTTTATCTGCCTGTTCGGCCCGAAAATCGAACGATACTTTTAATTCTTTGGTGGCAGGAATCTTTCTGACTGCTTTAGCAAAATCGAACGGATCTTTATCGCTTAAAGTCAGCCAGTTTTTATCGTTCAGTTTTTCCAACGAAACAGGCGCCCACAGTGGTGAGTAAATATTCCATTCGGCTAAATCACTTATTTTTGAGAATTTATCAAGGTTATCGTTAGCATGTGCTGTAGGAGTGATTTTTACCGGAACCGGAATACGTGAAACCCACATATCTTCCTTGTTCATGCTGTAAGCCACCCACAGATTTTTATCTGCAGGTATACCGTTTCCTTCCTGAATGCCACGAACATATTGCGGTCCGTACGATTTGTAATTGCCGCCGTAGCGCATGGGAGTTATTTCGCCATGAACCAGATTCAAGGTTGTGTAATTGAGTCCGTCGGCCGAAGTGGAAATGGCCAAAGGCCAGCGAAACTCCGATGGATTATAAACGGTAGCGTAATTTCCGTCGGTTAACCGTTGCCCCCATATTTTGGCATTGCTGTTTACAAAACCTTTGGCACGAACAACCAATGTATCCCAGGTTTTTCCTTCGTCGGTGCTGATGGAAGTAAGTGCATGTTTCCACAACGAAGCTACTTTGCCATCCGGTAAATGATAATAACAGAAAGCTTTATACTCTTTATTTAATGGAATTAGTTTATCGCCACGGTCGGCCTCTTCCACCCATTGCATCATGTAAAGTGGATTGTCCAGTATTTCCTGACAGGCCTGACGGAAACCTTTGTCTTTGCTTTTGGTAAAAAAAGGATAACCGGTGTTTTTTTCGTTAAAACCGTGATTGTAACGTATGAAATAAACCGGCCCGAAACTGCCATCTTTCTTAATTTCGCGCACCACACGCCCTATGCCGTTGCCATCGTTCGGGTCATCCTTTTTATCCAGCGCCACACCATAAAAAGCCATTGTGAGTAACCGACCCGATTTTGAAACATAAAAACCAACGCGCTGATGCATTATCGCTGTCAGGTTGTTGGCCACTCCGGGATAATCGGGTTTTGTATAACCATCGGGGACTTGGTAAACGGGGAAAAGCACCTGTGGATTTGTCCAGTTATAACCATCCACCGAGGTTTGCAGAAATGTTTGTGATGGCGGAATATGTTCGCCCACTTCACCACTCAGAAATTGCAGGTAAAATTTCCCGTTCCAATAAGCCAGCATGGGTTGGTGGTTGTACGTCCATCCGTTGCAGTTCGAAGCATCAGGATACTGACGGTTGGCACGCATCACCTGAATATTATGCACTCCAACTACCGGCGATAGCTGACCATCGTGATAAGCCGGATTAGCAAGCGTGGTGCCGGAGTAATGGATTTTGTCAACTGCAGTAAGCTTTGTAACAGATAATACCATTACTATCCATATAAAAAAAAGTCTATATTGGATCTTCATTTTTGTGCTTTGCGTTTTTGCGCCTTTGCGTAATATACAACCCAAAGGCAAAGATAATGAAAGTTCTACTTTATGTTAGATAAAGTTTTTTCGGGAGAGACTAATTTATGTTTTTGACCAATTTCATAATTTTTCTTCAAATTCCTGATTACCGAAACAGGAGCTTTAAATATTGTACCGTGTTTATGTCCGGAGGGCATATTCAACTTGTCCGAAATATTTTCAAAATGAACGAAATCAGTCGTTTTAACAGTTCCGAAAGTAAATTTCCGGTACTCATCAAAATAAATATAGTATTCATTTCCGATTTTTTCGACGGTCGGCCCTTCCACAAATTCATCTGAAATTGCAGCTGATGGCTTCGAATACGGGCCTGCAGGCGATGTTGCAAAGGCTACTTTCAGGTTGCGGTTGGGACGGGTATTGTCTTTAAAAACCAACACATAATCCGATTTTGCACGTTTCACAATGGTGGCATCGATACAACTAAATCCCGGATCGTAAAAGAGCTTTGTGTCTGAAATGGTTTTAAAATCGTTGGTGGTAATATAAAACAGACGGTGATTATTGGTTTCATCTTCTTCACCAGCAACAAACCGGTTAGGAATACACGAAGCCCAGACTACCATAAATTCAGCTTTTTCATCATCATAAAAAATTTCCGGAGCCCATACATTGATGGCTGTTGGTTCGTTTTGCATAACAGGTATCATGCGGGGTTCTGTCCAGTTTATGAGGTCGGTCGAACTGGCGTATCCAAAGCCTGAATCGCCTTTCCAACTCGTTGTCCAAACCAAATGAAAAACACCGTCGGGCGAGCGAACAATGGATGGGTCGCGCAGTAATTGCTGCTGACCGATGACTGGTTTTAACCATGTGCCCGGAATGCTGTCCCACTGCAGACCATCGCTACTGTATATGAAACGTAGGCCTTCATTGGCAGGTTCGCGAAATGAGGTGGAAACATACATGTTTTCGCCTGTTTTGCACGAAGAGACAATGATGAGAATCAATAGTGCAACGGTTTGTTTGATACTGAGTGTACCCGAAAATCGCCTTGTTTGAAACATTGCAAGTGTTGGTTATGTGATTTCTCCAATGACGAAGATTTTACAAATCAGTACTCAAAAGAGATACATTAAATCCGGCTTTAATGAATTTAACTGCAAATGAATGAATATGAGTACAATTGATTTTTGAGACCGTCATTAATGAAAAAACAAACATAAAATTATTAACTTCAAGTATTTTACAAAATGAAAAAACTACTACTTACGGCGCTTATAAGCGTATTATTTATGAGTGGTGCATACGCTCAAATGAGATGGCAATCGGATGCCATTATTGGTCAGACTTTGCGTGCAGTTAATAGTGCAGATAAAGACACTCTACTTGTAGACTTTCAAACGTCAAAAACGGCATGTACTGCCTGGGCACCTGCTAAAGCCGCAACAAGTTTGGGTAAAGATTCCATTATTAAAGTTACTTGTATGACTCAAAAAGGTATTCAGGTAAAAGCGTTTCTGGATAATACAACCACTACAGCTTACGAAGATGGCAATTTTAAATGTAACAATGCTGGTGGTAATGGAAATCCGGGACGTTTTGCAAGCATCGACTCTTTAAAAAATATTCTTTTAAAATAAATCGGAACTGTGACTTACCCTGATATTAACGGAAGCACACGCGACTCTATAACCCGTCCGGCTGCTGGTTTATTCAATTATGGAACTGGTGAGATTGCGTTCGGTATGTATCCCGGCAAAGCTACCAAAATTGAATATATTTACCGTTTCGACTTTACAGGAAAAACCTGTACTGATGATATTAAATTTGACATGTGGACTTATGATGCAGGTACAACAGGTCTGAATGCAGTTTATGAGTTGGCGGTATACAAAAGCTCGGTTGCAGATGCTAATTTAATAGGAAGTAAAGTGAATGTTTACACTACCGGCAGTCCGCTGAAAACTGTAAATATTGCCGCCGAAACAGGTGTTGCTTTTTCTGAATATACCAACAAATCATTGTACATTGTTGTAAAAACACTGGGTACACCGGGAACTGGTATAGCTCATGCACGCGACGTAAACAATTTACCCGTTAATATTGATCCAACAGTT
>JAYRXP010000351.1:0-21346 GCA_041917395.1 Paludibacter sp. | reverse complement strand
TTAAATTTCTGAAAAACAATAGTCTGTAAAAAATCGAAAGCACTCAGTTTCGACATTCCGGAATCAAAATCAAGCACAATACAGTAATCGATTCCTGCCCGGGCAAGCAACTCCATTTTCTCGTCGAATGTGGTAAGCAGCTGCGGCTGAAAATCGGCATGCAACACCTTACGCGGATGATTCAGGAATGTAACTACCGCCGACTTACAACTCAACTCCTCCGCTTTCTTTTTGACCTCGTCAATCAAAAAGCGATGGCCGAGATGTACACCATCGAAAAAACCAACAGTCGCCACAAGCTCGCCTTTGGGAATGGATATTTCGTTTGAATTTATTATTTTCATTTTTTACAGGAACAGAAATGACGAAATTTAAAGATCAGCTAAAAACCCGAGATTTTCGCCCGGAGTAACCAGATACGTTTCGAATCCCATTTTTTGAGCAGTTTCTATGTTTTTCGGACCATCGTCGAGAAACAGGCATTCCTCTGGTGTCACTCCCGCATCTTTTAACAAAAACTCAAAAATCTGCACGGATGGTTTTGTGAGGCCTATTTCGCACGAAAGATAAAGTTTATCAAAAAGTTCGTCGAGCGTGGTATTGTAAGGTTCTAAAGCTTTGGCTGCGCTTGTTTCGATATGCAACGGATTTGTGTTGCTCAACAACAGCAAACGGTATTTTTTTCGCAATGTGCGCAAAAGTTCAATTTTCGTTTCCGGGATATCGCACAAAAACGAACACCAGGCTTCGTCAATAGCCTCGTCAGTAAGCGTGTTCACCGCGTTTTTGCGAATCTGATTCCGGAATTCAGCAGTATCAATTTGTCCGCTTTCGTATTGCAGGAAGAAATCCTTTTGTCCGAAATTACTCAGAAACCGGTCAACATCGGTAAATCCGGATTTTCGGAGATTGCTGATGCACTGAGGCAAATCAAGATTAATAATTACACCGCCAAAATCGAAAATAAGGGTTGTTATCTCACTTTTTTTATTCATTTACACTAAATTTTCTACTTTAATTTTTGCAGATTGCCAAAATTTATTACTTTTGCAGTCGCTTTGCAAAGATACAAAAATTTGCGCAAATGCAGGGCCTATAGCTCAGTTGGTTAGTAGCACCTGACTCATAATCAGGGGGTCCCTGGTTCAAGCCCAGGTGGGCCCACCCCTTCGAAATCAAACACTTATCCGAAAAACGGGTAGGTGTTTTTCGTTTTTTGCCATCTCTGTTTCGTTTTATTACGATTGCGACTGAAAACAGCGTGATTGAAATTTTGCTCCTTTTGTATTTATAATTCTAAAAAATCCTATCTTTGTTTCGTATTTAACCCTATTTCCCAACCACCAAATAATTCACACAACATGGAAATACGCAAGTTAATTGTAGCTATCGTTGCAATTTCATTTGCGGCTAACACATTTGCTGCCAATGATATATATTTTTCCAAAATAGGCATCGAACAAGGCCTTTCGCAACTATCGGTAAACAGCATATATCAGGATGAACTCGGTTCAATGTGGTTTGCGACACGCGAAGGACTGAACCGATACAACGGAAACAGCATGGAGGTATTCCGACCCGTACAGAATGACACCAACTCGCTGGGAGAGAACCTCATACTTAAACTTTGCGGTGATAAAAACGGACACGTGTATATACAAACCCAAAACAGCGTCAACGAGTTTAGCCTGAGCACATCGGGCATGAAATGCATACTTCGAAAAAATACAAACGCAATTGAATACGGAATACGAAATCTGTGGATTGCCCGGGGCAATAAACTTTATTCTTATGCCGACGGCGCTCTGAAATTGCACTGCGTTGTACAGCAGTCCAACTCGCAGATAGAAAAGATTTTACAAACGGCCGATCAACGAATTATTGTTGGTACTTTATCATCAGGAGTGTTTGTCATCGATCAAAACAAAAAAATACGATTATTGCTCGCTGAATGCAGTCAGGTGGCCAACCTGTTCGAAGACAGCAAAAAAAATATCTGGGTTTCGACGTGGGAAAAAGGGCTTTTTAAAATTGACAGAGCAGGCAATGTGCTGATTTACAAACACAATCCCCGAAAACCGGAAAGTTCTGTTTCTTCTAATTTCGTAAGGGTGGTTTGCGAAGATAACAACGGAACAATATGGATTGGCACCAAAAAAGGACTCGACTGTCTGATGGCGGGAAGCAATATATTCAAACATTACGATTCGGAAGGGTATAACAACCGACAACTTTCGAACGAATCGGTATGGGCCTTACTTAAAGATAATCAGGGAACTATATGGGTGGGAACATATTTTGGAGGAATCAATTATTTTAATCCGGATATAAATTTTTACACTTTTCACAATCTTCAAAACGGAGCATTTCTGAATAAACCGTTTCCAATAATCAGCAATATTGTTGAGGACGAAACCGGGAATCTGTATTTATGCTCCGAAGGTAACGGATTGATTTACTACAACGTAACGACCAAAACATACAAAATATTTAAGGCTGACGAAAACAATCCGAACAGTCTGACGAACGACAATATCAAAGCTGCCTATTTAAACCATCAGACAAAAGAACTATGGCTTGCCACGCATCTCGGTGGCCTGTGTGTCCTCAATACCGCAACCGGAAGATTTAAGCAATATAAAGATATTAAGCCGGGATGGTCGCAAACAAATATCCTGAGTTCCATTCAACCCTACGGAGCTAATTTGCTGATTGGCACACACGGAGGATTATTCCTGTTCGACCGTAAAACGGAAAAATTCAGTCTTTTCTCGGTTCAGCTTCACAAAGAGGTAAATTACATACAGGATATAAAAACCGACAAATCGGACAACCTTTGGGTAGCAGGTATAAATGGTGTTTACAAATACAACCTGAAAAGCAAAAAAATAGCGTATTACTGCTCCCAACCCGACGACTCGACAAGCCTGAGCAACAATAATGCTGCAAAAATAATGATTGACTCTAAAAGCCGGGTTTGGATAGGCACAAGCGGTGGAGGCGTTAATTTGTACGACCCGGTTAAAAATTCGTTCAGGCGCTACACTTGTCAAAATGCAGGACTTATTAATGATTTTGTGAGCAACATGATTGAATCGCGCTTTGGATATGTGATTATTTCGACCACCAAAGGATTTTCGATGCTGGATGTGGAAAACAACAAAATTCATAATTTCAGTTCCGAAAACGGGCTTCCGCTCAACTCGCTTTACAGCGGAGGTCAGTGTCTTACACGTAGCGGCGAACTATATCTTACGGGAATGAACGGCATGGTGTCGTTTAACGAAGAGAACTTATCCATCCCTCACCGTCTGTTTAATCTCAATCTGGTTAATCTGTGGATAAATAATAAACTCGTTGTGCCCAACGACGAAACCAATATTCTCGAAAACTCGCTGGCATACACCAAACTCATAAAGCTTAATCACAAACAAACTATGCTCACCATTGAGTTTGCGTCGAACAATTACATACCAGCCAATCAGCCGGTGTATCGATATAAACTTGAAGGATTTTCAGACGCGTGGACAGAACTTCCGCAAGGGATAACGAAGTTGAACTTCATGAACCTAGGACCGGGAAAATACAGGCTGATAGTTCAGGCCATTTCGGCTGTCGACAAAGAACTTATCACATCAACCGATTTGACAATAAGGGTATATCCTCCTTTTTATCTGGCTTGGTACGCCTATCTTTTCTATATTTTACTGGCTGCGTTTGCTATTTGGAGATATGTGGAGTTCAGTCGCTCACGCTTAATGCTTCAGGCATCTCTTACCTACGAAAAGAAACAAAAAGAGCATATCGAAGAAGTCAACCAGTCGAAACTGCGGTTCTTTACCAATATCTCGCACGAGTTCCGTACTCCACTTACGCTTATTGCCGGACAGGTGGATATGTTGCTTCAAACACACAATATTCAGCCTTCGGTTTATAACCGGATTTTAAGTATTAAGCGCAATACGCTGAATATGCAGAATTTAATAAACGAACTGCTCGAATTCCGTAAAAGCGAGCAGGGACATTTGCAACTAAAAGTCAGTCGGCAGGATTTTGTAAAATTTCTTTATGAGGTTTATCTCTCGTTTGCCGAATATGCCAATTACAGGCAGATTAAGTTTAATTTCGAATGCAAAGAACAGGAATTATACCTGTGGTTCGATGCAGTACAAATGCAAAAAGTATTTTACAATCTGATTTCCAATGCATTTAAATATACGCCAAAAGATGGTACCATAAGTTTACAGGTGGCACAATCGGAAGGTGAGGTTTTTGTTTCGATACTCGACAGCGGTGTGGGAATAAGTGCCGAGGCCATTGACAAAATTTTCGACCGCTTTTATCAGGCCGAAAATGGCCTGCAAATCAGCAATATGGTTCCGGGAACAGGCATCGGGCTTGCGCTTACAAAAAATATACTCGACATTCATTCTGCTGATATTTCGGTCGAAAGTCAGCCGCAGGTTGGTACACGCTTTACGGTGAAACTACTCAAAGGGTCGGTGCACTTCAAGCCCGAAGATATAACCGAGGCCGTTGATGTGGATATTAATTGCCTGCAACAACTGAACGATATTGACGATGAATTTATGCAGGAAGTCATCAGCAAACAGACCGAGAATAACGAGCCTCAGTATTCGATGTTGATTGTGGAAGACAATGATGAACTACGCGAAATGCTTAAAAACGTTTTTGAACCGATTTACAAAATATACACGGCTGCCGATGGCGAAGAAGGACTTGCATTAACCATTGAGCATCAACCAAGTATTGTGCTCAGCGATGTAATGATGCCACGTATGTCGGGTAGTGAAATGTGTTCCAGAATAAAAAATAACTTTACCGTATGTCACATTCCGGTAGTATTGCTTACGGCACAAACAGCGGTGGAATACAACATCGAAGGACTTCGCCTGGGAGCAGACGATTATATCAACAAACCATTCAATATCAAAACATTAATAACCAGGTGCAATAATCTGGTAAACGGAAGAAAGCTTTTGCAGGAGCGATTCAGTAAGCAGGTCGACATGTCACCACGCCTCATAGCTACCAACAGTCTTGATCGTGAGTTTTTGGAAAAAGCTCAGCTTATTATCGAGAAAAATATAAATAACAGCGAGTTTGATGTTCCCATGTTTGCAAGCGAAATGGCTATAGGACGGACAAAACTATTCAGTAAATTAAAAGGAATAACCGGCCAGACACCGAACGATTTTATGTTAACTGTAAAACTTAAAAAGGCGGCCGAAATGCTTACCAATAATTCGGAATATAACATATCGGACATTACCTATATGCTTGGGTTCAGTTCGCCAAAGTATTTTGCCAAGTGCTTTAAAGAGCAGTTCGGAGTTCCGCCATCAACATTCAGAAAAAGCGACGAAACAACAGAAGAAATGGAGGAGGATAACGCAGAGAATGAATAAAAGGCTGTTAAATAAAAATTCATAAGGAGAAACGCTTGCTATTGCAAACAACTACCTCCTTATGAATAATTTTGGAAAGAATTTAATTTTTACTGATAATTTCCAGCGTATCCGAAGCAATCATAAACTCTTCATCTGTAGGTATAACCACTACTTTGATGCTCGAGTCAGGTGTACTAAGCAACACCTCTTTTCCGCGCGAAACAGCATTCAGTTCATTGTCAATTTTAACACCCATATAGCTTAATCTTTTGCAGATGCTTTCGCGTGTTGCAGTTTGATTTTCGCCCACACCGCCTGTAAACACAAGCACATCAGCTCCGTTAAGTGCTGCGGCATACGCACCGATATACTTCAGAATGCGGTAGTCGTACATTTTAAGCGCCAGTATAGCACGTTCGTTTCCGGCCGCAACAGCAGCTTCTATCTCACGCATATCCGACGAAAGACCTGAAACTCCCAACACACCGCTATGCTTATTGAACAAGGTGGAAACAGCAGCCGAACCTATCATTTCCTTTTCCATCAGGTATGTTACCACACCGAGATCAATATCTCCTGAGCGTGTTCCCATCATCAAACCTTCGACCGGAGTGAAACCCATTGAAGTATCCACCGATTTTCCGTTCTCGATAGCACAAACCGAACCTCCGTTACCAATGTGCGCAGTAATAATTTTGGTTTTCGAATAGTCGAGCCCTAAAAAGTCACAAGCGCGCTTCGAAACATAACGATGGCTTGTTCCGTGGAAACCATAGCGACGAATACCGTATTTTTTGTATAACGAATAAGGAATGCCATACATATAAGCGTGGTCGGGCATAGTTTGATGAAATGCCGTATCGAAAACCGCCACCTGAGGCACCTCGGGCAATAATTCGTTGATTGCACGGATACCAGCTAAATTTGGTGGGTTATGCAATGGAGCCATGTCGATACATTCTTCTATCATCGAAACGACTTCATCTGTAATCAACATACTCGAGTTGAATTTTTCGCCTCCGTGCACAATGCGGTGTCCGACAGCATTAATTTCTTCGAGCGACCCGATTGGTCCGTGTTTTTCGCTGGTTAACACTCCCAGAATGTATTCGATTGCTATTTGATGTTCAAGCACTTCGCCCTTGAGCGTTACTTTTTGTCCATCGCGACGTTTATGTTTCAGAAATGAACCTTTCATTCCGATTTTTTCCACACCACCTGAGCCAAGCTCCTCATTGGTGTCCATGTCAATCAGTTTATATTTTACCGACGAGCTTCCGCAGTTTAATACCAATATCTTCATTTTTCTGTCCCTCCTTATTTAATGATATTACCTTCTTCGTCGTAGTTGTAAAAACCACGTTTAGTACTCACTCCAAAATGACGTGCTCTGAACAAGCGCAATAAAACAGGTGCCGGTTTGTATTTCATGTTTCCGTATTCGTCGTACAGGTTTTCGAGCAGTTTTACCACTTTTTCAATACCCATTTGGTCGGCCGTACGGAAAACTCCCTGACGGTGACCAAAACCAACTGTCATTACGTGGTCAATATCTTCGGCAGTTGCAATTCCTTCCATCAATATTCCGCAGGCTTCGTTGAGCTGAATAAGGAACATGCGGATACTGATAAGTCCCGATGACTCCATTACAGGCACAAAATCGTGCGAAATGGCTTTGGCAAACTGACATACTTTTTCGTAGGTATTGTCCGACGTGTTCAGCCCACGAACAACCTCAATGATATTTGAATCGGGAATGTTCGACAAAAAATGCAACCCGATACAGCGTTCCTGATGTTGTAATTCCGAAGCAAGCTCGGTAACCACAACCGTGGAAACATTCGAAGCAATAATCGCTTTTTCGGAAAGAACCTTTTCCAGTTTTTTAAATACTTCTTTGCGCTGCGCTACACGACGTTCGCCGGTATTGTCATCATAGCGAATGGCTTCGATTACAAAGTCGCAACCTGCAAAGTTTTGATAATCTGTCGTTCCCTGAATTTTGGCTAATGTTGCCTTTTTTTCATTTTCAGTCAAACCCCAGTTTTCAATTTTTTTATTGAGCTTTTCTTCGATACGCGAATAAGCATTGTTGATGCTCGATTCGCATGGTTCATAGAAAACCACTTCGATTCCTTTAAGAGCAGCAGTAGTGGCAATTACACTGCCTTCCTTTCCGCATCCAACCACTCCAATTCGCGAAAACAATGTACGATTCCGACTTCGTTTGCTAAGTCCGTACCGTTCAATTGCTTCAATAATTTCTTCTGCCATAATATTTTATATTTTTTAGTGGTAAGCGGTAAGAAGCAAGCAGTTAGCTGATAAAAACCATTGACTTTTTCGCTTATTACTTACTGCTTACTGCTGTTATTTCATTGCCTGATTGGCTGTAATTGTAATCATTCGTACAATATCGTCGACCGAACATCCACGCGAAAGATCGTTTATTGGCGCTGCAATACCTTGTAAAATAGGACCTACAGCCTGAGCACCCGAGAAGCGTTCCACCATTTTGTAACCGATATTTCCGGCCTGTAAATCAGGGAAAACCAGCACATTGGCATGTCCGGCAATAGTGCTGCCAGGTGCTTTGCTTTGACCGATAGACGGAACAAGAGCCGCATCGGCCTGTAATTCACCTTCAATCTGCATTTCGGGATCCATTTCTTTCGCAAGTTTCGTTGCCTCCACCACTTTGTCAACCAATTCATGTTTAGCGCTTCCTTTCGTCGAAAAACTTAACATAGCAACACGTGGCTCAAAACCGGCAACTGCTTTTGTAGTTTCAGCAGTCGACACAGCAATTTCGGCCAGTTCTTTGGCTGTGGGATTAGGATTAACGGCGCAGTCGGCAAACACCAACAAACCATCTTCACCAAACTGTGTAGCAGGTGTAAACATCAAAATTGCACCCGAAACCACACTGATTCCCGGTTTTGTTTTAATAATCTGAAAAGCCGGACGAAGCACATTTCCGGTTGTATTTTGTGCACCGGCGAGTTCTCCATCAGCATCACCGTTTTTAATCATCAAACAACCCAGATACAATGGATCTTTTGCCAGTTTAGCAGCATCTTCTTTGGTCAATCCTTTGCTTTTACGGATTTCGAACAACAAATCAGCGTATTCAGCCATTTTTGGGTCTGTTTCCGGATTCACAATCGTGGCCTCGCTTATATGCTCCAGCTTATTCTCCGACGCAATGCGGGCAATCTCGTTTTCGTCGCCGATAAGAATTAATTCTGCTGCTTTTTCTTTCAAAATAATATCGGCAGCTTTCAGGGTGCGGATTTCAGTGCCTTCGGGCAGAACAATGCGCTGTTTGTTGGCTTTTGCCCGCTGCATAATTTGGTCTAAAAGTTTCATTGTAAGTAAATTAAACTATATTATTGTTGTAGTGTATCTGCAAAAAGGTTTTGTGGAATTGCGTTGCAAAGATAGTACAAAAACAACGAATTGCAATGTCGAGATTGCAATTTTTGCATAAAAAGGTACTATTTTATCAAAAAACGAAGTAGAATGAACAAAAAATAATGGAAACGGAGAGCTAATTTGCGAATGGTTTTTAGACTAAAAGGTTGAAATCCGGCTTTAGTGATGCCTTAATATTTAACGAGTTTCTGTGTTTGCAAAAATCCATTCGACTGTATTTTCAGCATATAAACGCCATTGGGAAGGTCGCTGATGTCGACAATCGACGTTGCCGACCGCAAATCTGAAGTTTTCATCACCGATCCATTCAGAGATGTAATAGTCCATACCGATTTTTGCATATCAAAATTGCTGATGTAGAAAATTCCGCGTGAAGGATTTGGATATACCTTTACCTGAGGCTTATTTTGCAGATTTTCTCCAACCGACGAGTTGACAAAAGGCGTATAAGTAAGCTGGATCACCTGCGCACTTCGAATTATTGTCTCACTATTGAACGGAAATGAAATATAGGTGTTCAGTTTTTCGCCGGCTTTTCCTCCCCAAAATCCGTAAACTGATTCAACAGTCATGTTTCCGGATTCAGATTCGCGCAAATAATTGACGGAGTTTGTATTTCGCCAATCGCGGTAGAGCGGCAATGCCACTAATTTTTTACCCAGCTGATCGCCGGCATCGTACTGATACGAATAACGATATAGTTGCCTCCAGGTCATAGAATTCCATTCCCAGGCTATTTCTTCTGTTTGATTGCCCGATGCATCGTAATTATACTCAAGCTTTGTGTCATTTTCCCATTTTACCGACTTACTGTTCCACAGCAGGCTCCTTTGCGACGACACCAGATTTGAGCCTTTTTTATAGCTAAAAACCGATTTCGAAACATTGCTGTAGACTGATTCCGAATCGCTTTTGGTTTGCACCAAAACGTTTTTACAGGTTTCATCCGGATTGTATTCGTAACTGGTTTTATATATCGAAGTAATCAGATTATTATTAAAAACCGAAACAATAGTTGAATCCGTTTGCTTATTTGCATTGTAAAAAATTGCGGTTTCGAGCGTTTTAACCCAATCTCGGTTTAGCAAATCAAAACTTGTCACAACTTTTTCAGAGTCATCTTTAAAAACAGTTTCGATTTTGCGAATATCTGTTCCGGTATTGTTGTCGGTATAAGTGCGGTGGATTTCGGTAAGTTTATTGTCGGCTTTTTCGTACCGAATATTGTAGGTGTCTTTCCAACTATCATTCAGCCACAGGCGTTTGGTTTGTCCTGCCGGCAAATCAGCCTGTCTGAACCACTCGGTTTGCGAAATATTTTCCCAACCGGTTCCTTTTTTTACAGCTTTTGTCTCTACAACAGGTTGGGCTGTATTGTCGTATAAATAGGAATATCTGAAAATAGTATCATTATCCGTAATCTGCATCTCGGTAACAACCTTTTTACCTTCGGCAATTATGTGCGCAACACACACAAAAGTAAAAAGTAACAAAAATTTAATCGACAGTTTTCGGAACATTTTTTGCTGAAAAATTTAAACCTATTCGATAGTGTTGCAGTCAAAAACAGGACGTTAACACTAAAAGGCTCCAAAAATACATATATTTATTGATAATGACAAACACAATGAACGAAAGCAACCGCAAAACTGTTTAGTATTTGTGATAGCATATGTCGTTTTTTTTTAGTAAACTTGTAGCGCAATTCAGAGCAAATCCTAAAATTCATAAAAATGAAAAAACTAAAAGTACCCTTTTATCCTCAAATTTCAGGGAAAGACCTTACGAAGTTATCTTCGATAATTGTTGAGTCGGGTGTTAGTGACATGGTCGAAGATGTAAACTGGCCCGGACAGTTTCCGTATAAACCCATCACCGAATTCAACCTACTGAGAAGTGATAGCAGTTTTTTCATTCGTTTCAATGTTCGCGGCAATCTCCTGAAGGCTGTTTACACCGAAGATCAGAGTCCGGTACACAAAGATAGCTGTGTGGAATTTTTCTGTCAGATTCCGGGGAGCGATTATTATTGTAATTTTGAATTCAATTGCATTGGCACCTGCTCAGCGTCGCGCCGCAAAGGCCGCAACGAAGATGTGCAGGAATTCAGCGCGGATCAAATGCAAACTATCAGGCGCCTGCCCTCCATTGGACGAAGAGCTTTCAACGAAATGCAGGGAATATTTGAGTGGGATTTGACAGTAGAAATTCCTTTTACGCTCATGGGCATCGACCCCGCCAACCTGCCTCCGAAAATAATGGCAAACTTCTACAAATGTGCCGATGATACAGACAGTCCGCACTTTGTAAGCTGGAGCGCTATAGGTACAGAGCAGCCGGATTTTCACCGGCCTGAATTTTTCGGAGAACTGGAGTTGTAAAAAAGAATTTAATAATTCCGGTAAATACGAATTGCATTTAAAAATGTATCGCCTTTCAGGGGGTCAAAATTGACAACCAATCCTGTTCCGTTTTGAACCAAAACGATAAACTTTTTTACAACGGCAACATTTCCTCCGAATTCAGAAGAAACATCAAAGTTACGGAGTACAGTAGTCTTATTGATTGAAACATTAAAAATTCGCTCTGCTACATTGCTTTCAACAGCATCGTCGCCCAGATTGTAAACAGATGCCTTTTTAGCTGTGGCAGCCTGCAAGTCGGCAAAGTATAAACTCACCGTGTATTCGCCATCAGGAACATCGGCCTTAAAAAACTGAATACCATTACGCATTGTCTGAAACACCGGATCG
Organism: Paludibacter sp.; assembly: GCA_041917395.1. Classification (GTDB taxonomy): domain Bacteria; phylum Bacteroidota; class Bacteroidia; order Bacteroidales; family Paludibacteraceae; genus Paludibacter. The sequence continues at coordinate 9,747 of JAYRXP010000351.1, read as the reverse complement.
TTTTCAGTACCCAAAATATCAGAGTCAGATGCCGGTTGCTGACCATGGTGGGTGCGTTTTACATAATTTGTTCCACCCATATAGCCCCAACTACCTGCACTGTATTCCTTTTCGGGCAACCAAATCGTTGAATTCACCTTGTCTTCGAAATAGCGTTTTGAACCCAGCATCACATTTAGTTCTTCAAACGACAATGTCACACTTTTAAAGTCGGTTGCAATCATCCGAAAATCGATCTTTAGCAAATCCCTTACTTTTTCAGCACCAAAATCACCCAAAGCTTCCAATACGTTTGGTCCGTTTGCAAAAGGCACTTCGAAAGGAGCGATATTATTTTCCACTTTCTGGCTTCCAAGCGATTTTCCGTTCAGAAACAATTCTATTTTATCTGAATTTGCATATACTTTTACCGGCTGCATACAAACATTGTCCGCATTTGCATTTCCACCTCTGATTTTCCAGAGTTGTCCGCCAATATTTACCGTTGGTTTGGAGGCAAACATAGCCTGATAATGCAGATAAGTATCCTTTGGCTCGCGCGATAAAGTGGTGATTCCCTTACTATTCACATGTGGAACTGCGTTGGCCCGTTCTTCGGAATAAAAATCGTTCAGGTTCCAGATAGCAGCACCGGCAATATATTTTCGTTTCTGAATTGCTTTTATATAATACTCGTGATATAAATTAGCATATTCCTGCGTGTAATCGAACCGCTGCGGGTCGAACGAGTGCAAGCGTGGATCGACATCGGCGCCATACTCTGTGATTATAAATGGCTTTTGCAACTTTTTCTGAGCCTCATCTACAAAAGTATCAAAACCATCGAACTTGCCTCCATACCAACCCTGATAAAGATTCCAACCTACAATTTTCGGTATTTGAGTTAATCCAGCTTCGTGATAATCGTTAAAATTTCCATGCATTGGAATCAGTGTGTACCGTTGCGGGTCGTCCTGTCTTATCTGATTTTCAATTTTTTGTGCCAATACACCCACCGATTTAAAATACTGTTTGTTTCGAATGGAATCTCCTTTGTATTGTTGTTTGAGTAAAACCTCATTCATATAAGCCCAAATCAGCACCGACGAACGGTTATAATCCTGAAAGACCATTTCGCGGGCCATTTCGATACTGTTTTGCGCAAATGCGTCATTTTCGGTAATAGCATTTACAATCGGAATTTCAACCGAAGTGATAATGCCCAGTTTGTCACACATTTCCATAATCACCGGATCCTGCGGATAGTGCGAAATACGCAGAAAATTGCCACCCATATCCTTCAAAAGTTCTATATCACGTACATGAATTTCGTCGGGCAAGGCATTACCCAGGTTTTCGAAACACTGATGACGGTTTGTGCCAATAAGTTTTAGTGGATTTCCGTTAAGCATAAAGCCATTTTCGACAGAAAACGCGTACCAACGCAAACCAAGTGGTTGAAAAACCTCGTCGAGCAATTCATTTGTTTTCGCATTGTAAACGCGGGTAATTACGCTGTATAAAGCCGGTGAAGCAGGACTCCACAAGGCCGGATTTTTAACTGTAATAGTCTGAACATCTGACTGATTTGCTGCCAACTGTGCTAATTTTACCATTTTCTTAGTTGATAAAACCGTTTCCTTCGCGGGGTTGATCAGCGTATGCTCTACCCTTACATTTACTTTTGCTAAAAGAGCATTTGTCAGTAAAGTTTTGATTTCAACCAGAGCTTCGGTATTGCTCACTTTGGGGGTTTGAAAATAAACTCCCGACGAAGCGTAGTGTGTGGTTGAAATGTGGGTTTTATTGGTAAAAAGTAAATATACATCGCGATAAATACCACCAAAAAAAGTAAAATCGGCCGAAAGTGGCGGAATATTTTCATTGTAACGATTATTCACTTTCACAGCAAAGAGGTTTTGCTCACCAAAGCGAACCAACTTTGTAATATCAAAACTAAAACGGGTATATCCTCCCACATGCGTTCCGGCACTTACACCATTCACAAATAGTTCCACTTCCTGATTGGCACCTTCGAAATAAATAGTGATTTCCTGTTCTTTTTTGTCGGCCGGAATTGTTATCTGCCGACGATACCACGCAATACCCCGGTAAAATCCGGGAGTAGCATCTTTCGCATCAGCCGCATTCCAGGTATGAGGCAAACTCACTTCCTGCCAGTCCGAATCGTTATATGTTTTTTGGATAGCATTGGAGATATCCTGTCTGATAAAACGCCAGTTTTCGTTGATGGAGTATTGAATACGGAGGCTGCTTTCTACTGCACCAACTTTAAATATTGACAAGAATAAAAGCAGCATTGATAGAAACTTTTTCATACGAATATTATAACATGATTAAATTAATATGCCTGTGTTATTTATAAGCCAAATAATCAGTTTGCAAAAATAAGAATTGAATTAACTAAGGAATAATAAATTAGTCCAATAAAAAGGGAATTTCATTCAAATCAAGTTTTTTGAACTATATTGCTATTAATTTGGACTAATTTATTTTGTATTTGTAGAATAAAGAATGAAATTTGCAAACATAAATTTGAAATTCAAAATGTATATGGCTAAAAACAAACTCGTTTTATCAGTTTTATTTTGTCTGCTTTCAGGATATGTTTTTTCAAAAAGCGACAGGGAAATCTGGATAAATTCAATGTTGAAAATTGCCAATCCTGTACTTGTGAACTTAAGTAGCAATACCCTAAAAAAGAATATGCCAGTAGAAACAACCGTAGAAGCACGCAAACGTGGTCGCGAAAAAGTTTCGCATCTCGAAGCTGTCGGACGCCTGCTTTGTGGAATGTCGCCATGGCTCGAACTCGGTGCTGATAAAAGCGCCGAAGGCAAACTCAGGGAGCAATACATTGAACTTATACGAATAGGGTTACATAATGCGGTTGATCCTGATTCGCCCGACAAGCTAAATTTTACAACCGACAATCAGGCATTGGTTGATGCCGCTTTTCTGGCTCAGAGTTTTTTGAGAGCGCCAACTCAAATCTGGGGAAAATTGGATACCGTCACTCAAAGCCGAATGCTCGAAGCCTTAAAATCAACACGTATAATTAAACCAAACGAAAGCAACTGGTTACTCTTTTCAGCCATAATCGAGGCTACATTATTGCAGTTGACAGGAGAATGCAAAATGGAACCAATCAATTATGCCTTAACCCGATTTGATGAATGGTACAAAGGCGATTCCTGGTATGGCGATGGTAAAAATTTTCATTTCGATTATTACAACAGCATTGTAATTCATCCCATGATGCTGGATATTCTCACGGTTTTGAGGAATAAAAATCTCACTGATTCAACGACTTACAACACCGAAAGAAATCGCAGCATAAGGTATGCCGAACAGTTGGAGCGCTTAATTTCACCAGAAGGAACTTATCCTGCTTTTGGGCGTTCGCTGGCTTATCGTTTTGGAGTTTTTCATAACCTATCACAAATTTCGTTATTAAAACTACTACCTAAGCATGTGAAACCAACTCAGGTAAGATGCGCACTTACTACCATAATTAAGAGGCAACTTAAACAGCCCGGAACTTTTGATAAAAATGGTTGGCTTACACTCGGGTTCTGTGGTCATCAACCTGATATTGCCGAATCATACATTTCAACCGGAAGTCTGTATTTATGTGCAGCAGTATTTTTACCGTTAGGCCTGCCAGCAAGCGATGAATTCTGGACAGGAGAACCTGTAAACTGGACAAATAAAAAGGCCTGGAATGGTGAAAAAATTAAAATTGACAAAGCAATTAAAAATTAAACCTTAATTTAAAAAGTCTACAATATGAAAAGATCCTTCCCCGGTTATTTTAAGACAATAACATTCATTACCTTGTTCATCAGCCAGATTGGATTGAATGCTCAATCATTATCTCTGAACGAAGATTTTAACCTTGTTGCAGGAACTAATTTAGCCGGTCAAAATGACTGGACATTAGGAGCAAGTTCTACAAACAGAGTTGTAATTGCAAACCGAGGGTTGTCATATCCAAACTATCCGAATCAATTGGGTTTAGCTGCTGATTTTACACTCACAACCGACCGTGTGCAGAAGTCATTTACGGGAACATTAAGTGGCACATATTTCTATTCTTTTCTTATAAATGTGAGTTCAGCCGGTTCAGGTGAGTTTTTTATCGGTTTCTATAGCAACTCTGCTTTTCGCGGAAGAACTTATTTAAAAAGCGATGGAACTGGCTTTCAATTTGGCTTAACCAAAACAACTACAGGCCCTGTCGTTTACACAACAGGAGTACCATTTAGTTTTGGAACAACATATCTTGTAGTTGTGAAATACGAATTTCTATCCGGCTCGACTACGGACGATAAAGTTAGTTTATTTGTCAACCCGGATTTATCAGCCAGCGATCCCGGAATTGCAGCTATTGGCCCTTTAACTGATGCGGGAAATGATGTTTCGGCATCTGTTTTTGCCATTCAGGGACGAGCTAACAGTGGTAATTTTACATTAGATGGAATTCGTTTAGCACCTGATTGGGCTTCGATTAAAGGCGAAACTGTAAAAAATCAATTTATTGAAATTCCTAAATTCATTAGTTCAAATATGGTTTTGCAGCGTGAAACGCCTCTAAAATTTAATGGCTGGGGTAGCGCAGGTGACACACTAAAAGTTACATTTACGCATCAGGGAATCACATTTACCGACTCAACTGTGATTAATACAAATGGTAAATGGTCGGTAGAATTACCTGCTCAACAGGCTACCAAACAACAATGTACACTGAAGTTTGAATTAAAAAACAATCCGAATACAATTGTAATTATCGATAATATTCTGGTTGGCGATGTGTGGTTTGCAGCAGGACAATCGAATATGGAAAAAAAAAGTGAGCCATTTGCTGGAAGCAACACAAGTGATTGCCGAAGCTGATAATTTTCCATTAATTCGTTCGTTCAGGTCTAGTTATAATGCGGCCACAGAAGTTCAGGAAAGAGTAAACGGCAGTTCAGCACCCTGGTTTGTATGCAATAGTACCGAAGTTGGCGATAAAGTATCGGCAGTGGCTTACATTTTTGCCCGTGAAATTTACAAATCGCAAAATATTCCCATTGGTATTATGCAATCTTATCGTGGTGGTACAGAATTGGAAACATGGTTGAGTGGAGCAAAAATAGAATCGGATGCTGAACTATGCAAAGTATCGGGTAGAATTGCAGGAATGGATCCGACTAATGCAAACAACTACCCATCAATCAATTACAACGGACAAATTCATCCGTTAATAGGATTCCCTATCAAAGGATTTCTTTTTTATCAGGGCGAAAGCAACACAAAACGGGCGCTGGAATACCGGTTAATGATGAAAAAGCTGATTGAAGACTGGCGCTCTTTATGGGGGATGGGGAATTTACCTTTCTATTATGTGCAGTTGTTCAATATGGGACCAACAGTTAATCAGGAATACGAAGAAGGTAACTGGCAGGACGTACGCGAACAACAAGAACAATTATGCACTGCTGAACGCATTCCAAACATTGGAATGGCAATATCAATCGACACCAATGAAGATCCAAATAATCCGGATGAAAATATTCGTATTCACCCCAAAAACAAAGTTCCTGTAGGTGAACGTCTGGCTAAAATTGCACTAAAAAACACCTATCAATTAAATATTGTGGGCGAAAGTCCTGTTGTTTCAGGTTATCGTTTTGCAAATGATTCGGCCATTATTGTATTCAAAAATGTGGGTACAGGATTAAAAATTAAGATGACCGACACAGAATTAAGAGGTTTTGTATTGGCAGGTAGCGACAAGTCTTTTAAGTCGGGTACAGCTACCATCAAAAACGACAGTACGGTTATTGTAAAAAGCAGTTTAGTTTCCAATCCTGTAGCAGTTCGTTACGGTTGGGCAAAAAATCCGATCTGTAATCTCTATAATTCAGCAGATTTGCCAGCTTCTCCTTTCCGCACAGACACATGGACTTCCGGTTTTTCATATCAGGCATTTCCATCGACATGCCCAATGAGCGACGATAAAAATTTAATCGATATTAAAATAAATGGCATTTCACTCTTAGGATTTAACCCCTCAATTTTAGAATATCAATTACAAAGCACGTTCAAAAACACGCCTGACATCAAAGGATTTACCAACAATCCGTTCGCTAAAATTACAGCAAATTTTAATGGAACAGGGGCATCGCGAAAAGTAATTTTAACCGTTACTGCCGAAAATGGGACAAAGCAAGATTACCAGGTGAACTTTAATCTTCAAACATCAATTGCAACACCGAAAATCGAAGGATTATCGGTAATGCGAAAAGGAGAAAAGTTGATAATCAGGAACGAAAAATTAAAAACTGTTGAATATAATGTAGTGAATACTGCAGGTCAAGGCGTTGCAAACGGACAGCTTGTATTCAATTCGGAAAAAGAAATTGCAATTCGAACATCAGGCGTTTACTTTATTCAATTTACAGCGTCAGGAATAAAAAAGCAGGAAAAGATAGTGTTTTAATGCCTGTTCACAATATTGATTTTTGAATAATAGCTTTTGCCATCTTCATTTTTAATTTTCACAATATACACACCATTATTACATTGCGAAACATTTATATTTTTGTTTTTTGTAGCCAAAGCTACCTGCCCCGAAAGTGTAAGTAGCTCTGCCTGCACAAAATTTTCGCCTTGTATTCGCAACAATCCATTAGCAGGATTCAGGAATATAACATATTTATTATCGGGACTTTGATTAGTTTGGGGAACTGCTGTTGAATTATCCCAAAAAGTCAGTTTTAATTTGGGACGTAAATCAACATTGGGATTTTCTTTGGAAGCAATTTTAATGGCACTGGCAGTCGAATTCAAATCATGAATTTTAAATGAAAAAACCGAACTTTTAGGTGCGTCGAAAAGCCATTGTGTAACGTCAAAATTAAGCTTGCCGGTTGCAATAGCACTTTTTATAAATGCTAAACGGCTATATCCGTTTTTCCAATCCGGATTCGGGTTGCGAAGTTCGCCTGTAAGTGTGTTTTCCAGCCAACTATTATCAGTAAGCCCCGAAACTAAGAGGTAACGGGTGGTTTGGTCGGTTGAGGTGCAGGTAAGCTCTAATTCAGCACTTTTCAGATAAGGCAGAAGCGGTTGAAATGCACTGATATCAAACTTGACAAATGCTTCGCGCCGGTTTGATTCTGTTGAATTATATCTGATTTCCAACTCCTGAGACGTACCAAAATTGCTTGTATTGGTTGAACCGGGAATCAGATAAGTATCTTCAGTGGCGTTCAGCGCTTCGGTTTTTGAAGTGAGATTGGGTCGGCGGTTGACACCATCGTAGTAGTCACAAAGCTGATAAACCTGCTTGTTAAGTTCATTCATAAAGTCTGTCATACCGGTGTATTCAACACCCGAATTATTTACAATTCCTTTGTTGGAGTCCGTATCGTCCTGAAACCGAAAATAATGCCACCCGATATAACATTTATTTTTCAACAAATCCAGGCAAGTGTTTTGATAAAATTTGCCTCGCGAAGCCTGCGAATTAACATACCAACCCGCTCCCGACTGCGTTGTACTAAAAACATTGATATCCTTAATATAAAATTCACCAACAATACAAGGGTGATCGGATGTCCAGCTTGCAACTGCTATTTGCTCTGCCGGCGACCATTTATCGTAAAAATTGACAGAAGTAACGTCCATGTATTTGTGCGATGCAGCCACCACACCAGGGATAGCTCGCGGACGACCATGCAAGCGGCTTCCCAGAATCAGGTGATTCGGATCGTATTTGCGAATAGCTTCCGAAACTGTTTTATAATAACGCTCTGCCAGATACGCTGCAAATTCCTGTTTGAGAGCTTCTGTTACTTTGGTTGTATAGTTTTTACAATCCGTTTCGGAAAGTCCGCGTGCGGCAGCCCAAACCAATGCCGAATCGCGACTGGGATCGCCCACCGAAAGGTCTCTTACAAAATTCTGCAACTGATCCTGATTAAAATTAATTTCGTTATCCGTAAAATAACCCAATAAATCGCGCTCAGTTGCATAAGGCGATGCTGTGGTTTTGGCTAAATCGTCGCAATAAGTTACAAAAGCAGGGTCGAGTACCAGAACATGGTCCAAACTACCCTGAACTGCCGTTGGCGTAGAATAATAATTTTTACGTACATTTTTGTAACTCAAAAAGAAATTAAGGCGTCTTGTAAACGAAAACGTACTGTAATTCTGCAAATTATAGCCCGATTTGGTTTGACTTTCGCTTGCCAGAAAATTTCCCGTTCCGTTGAATCCGATACGCCTGGTTATATCGTAATCGTTTTGTATGTTCGACGACGAAAAGCTCGTAGCAGCAATATTAATGCCCGCAAAGCCATTCGGATCTATCATCCACCAGCGACCGTCAATTTTTTTTGTGTAAAAATAGCCGGTAGAGTCGGTACGCAGAAATTTGTAGGTACCATAGCGGGTAAAATCAGTGTTTCCATCGCTCACCGGCACATAATTCGGGATAAGAGAAACCTGCTTAGCGCGCTGTGTGCCCCAACTACCTGAGTAGCTGCTTTTAACCTGTATAGATTCGTAATCGACCTGGGCTGAGATGTATGTGCAGAAAAAGAATAAAAACGGGAAACAATATTTTCTGTATAAAAACATATATAAAATTTTATGGCAAGATATTGATAGTATAAAAAAAGTCCCTCATCCTACAGTAAAATTTAGAATAGGATGAGGGTGTGAGTTTTAATTGTTTATTAACACTTTAGTTGTTTTACCATTAATATTTACGAAATAGATACCTTGTCGCAGGTTTATTAGTTCAGAATCAGAATTTATTGTATTAGTTAATAAATTCTGGCTTGTGATATTAAAAATCTTAAGTTTGCTGTTTTTAGCTCCTTCTATTTTCAGGAAACTACCCAATACTGATAGTTTATAATTGGTTAAATATGTGTTTAGGCCTGTACTAACGGAAGTTGTTCCGGTAGTACTCGAATAAAAACCTCCGGCATAATTAATCGTACCTTTATTCGAACCATCGTATCCAAAAGGATAAATTCGAATGGTATAAAGTTGGTTTGAAGCTAATCCATCAATGGTTGCAGAAGTTGTTGAACCTGAAATCACAAAAGCCGCAACTGTTCCGGTTCCAATGCCTGTACCAACAGCATATAAAGTTGTATCAGAAGGCACAGTTCCGGGACCAGTGGCACCAGCCCTTATAATTATTAAATATCCATCGGCACCTGTTGCGGGAGTCCAGCTTAAGTCAAGCGCCGTTGAACTTCCATTTGTTGGAGTTGCTGTAAACGATCCTACTGCAGAAGTAGGTTCGTCAGCAATGGTATAAAAATAACCCTCGTCTGTAAATGATGTGTTAATTGCATTTGTAGCATAAGCCCTGAAGTAAATTTTTGTTTTCGAAGGAAAACCGGTACAGTTATTTGTAAATACACCTGTATTGGTTGATCCTTCAATCTGTTTATTATCAGCTATTGTTACACCACTGCTTGTTTTCCACACTGTACCCCTTTCAGTAACCGGCGAACCTCCGTCTGAGGTTATATTACCTCCTAATGTTGCTGTGTTAACACCTGTAGTATTTAGAATATTTGCAACCGTAAGTCCGGTTATTGTTGGCGCAAAAGTTGCATTGGAAGTAGAGGCTGATACTTTATCGACCTGGTTTCTGAGGCTCATTGCAGAATTTCCCTGAGCTACAAAATACACATCGTAGCTTGTATTACCTGCGAGTCCTGTTATAGCTGACAC
>JAYRXP010000350.1:0-6170 GCA_041917395.1 Paludibacter sp. | reverse complement strand
GCAGTTTTCTTTAAATATCTTTGGTGCAGGTTTCAGAATGGTCTCATTCGTTATGAATTGTTCCTGATCTACAGCATCGGTTTTTCCAGCTATTAGTAAATCAATTGTTTTGCGAACCATTCCGGCTCCCAAAATCATTAGTTTATCATGGATAGTTCCGGCATTGTCAGCGTCAGAAATTGCGATTTTTTCCTGCAGAATTATTTTGCCGGTATCAATTTCGTGCGTCAGAAAAAAAGTGGTAGCTCCGGTTTCCTTTTCGCCATTGATAATGGCGTAATTGATAGGAGCAGCGCCCCTGTATTGGGGCAGGAGGGAAGCATGTAAATTAAAAGTCCCGAAACGGGGCATGTTCCAAACCACTTCGGGCAGCATTCGGAAGGCTACTACGACCTGAACATCGGCCTGCAGACTTTTTAATTCAGCCAAAAATGCTTCATCTTTTAGTTTTTCGGGCTGTAAAATCTTCAGACCTTTATCTGCGGCATATTGTTTTACGGGCGAAAACTGAATTTTATGTCCGCGACCAGCGGGTTTGTCGGGCATAGTAACCACACCAACCACCTGATAGTTGTTTTCTACAAGTATTTTCAAACTTTCCACCGCAAAATCGGGTGTACCCATAAACACAATTCTCATACGCCGGAAGCAGGATTTATTTTGAAGCCGATTTAACTTTGTACGATGTGCTCGCTTTGCCTTTCACAATATTATTAAGTTTGGATTTTATAAGTTGCCGGCGAAGTGGCGAAACCTTATCGGTGAAAAGATTTCCCTCCAAATGGTCGTATTCGTGTTGCACAACGCGTGCTTTAAAATCCTGATATACTTCGATGTGCTCCACAAAATCAGCATCCAGAAATTTGATTTTAATTTCTTTCGAGCGTTCCACGGTTTCGTGAATGCCCGGAATGCTGAGGCAGCCTTCTTCGGCCTGCACACTTTCTTCACTCATTTCGAGCATTTCAGGATTTATCATTGCTATTTTGAAATCAGCAAGTTCGGGTTTGTCGTTTCTGAAAGCTTCCAGATCGATAACGAGCAAACGAATAGGTAATCCTACCTGAGGTGCAGCAAGTCCCACACCATCAGCATGATGCATGGTTTCGAACATGTTTTCGATAAGCTCATTGAGCTTTGGGTAATCTTTTGTAATGGGCTCGGCAACTTTGCGTAAAACTGCATTGCCAAATGTGTGAATGGGTAATATCATTGGTTAATTCGAAAATGTAAAATGTAAAAATGAATAATGTAAAATTAAAAAGTTTGCCACTTGTCGCTTACCACTTACAGCTTACTACTTGCCACTGGCTATCTTATACTTTCCAGATAAGTCTGTAAAATAATGGTTGCTGAAATACGATCGACCAAAGCTTTGTTTTGCCGGTCTTTTTTCTTCAAACCACCATCGAGCATGGCCTTGTGCGCCAAAACGGAAGTAAAACGTTCATCGACATAAATCAGTTCAATGGCTGGGAAGTTTTCCTGCAGTTTTTTGGCAAAAGGTCTTATGTATTCCATTGACTGGGAGTCGGTGCCATTCATTTGTTTTGGCAGGCCAATCACAAATTTATCCACCTGCTCGCGTTGCGTATAGTTTTTTATGTAACCAAGTGCTTCGTGAGCCGGAACCGTATCCAGGCTATTAGCAATAATCTGCATAGGGTCGGTTACTGCCAATCCTACCCGTTTCTGACCGTAATCAATCGCAAGTATTCGTCCCATTTTCAGCAATTTTGGTGCAAAGGTACAAAAAAACGCGTGTCGATGTTTTGTTTTAAAGATGATTTATAAAACGTTTACACAGTAAATGCTGATTTTTTCGATTGTAAATCCAATAAAAAAGCGTAAATTTGCGCTTCAAATCTGTAAATGTCTGTTTTTGGTTTAAATGTCTAATAAATAGTATTTTAGATTTGGTTGGCTTCAAAATAAATCCTCAATTTACGAATATAAAAGGTATGAGTAAAACCGAACAACAATTCGATCAGGTGGCGGCACTTTGTCGCGATATTTTTACAAAAAAAATGAAGGATTACGGTGCATCGTGGCGAATTTTGCGTCAGCAATCGGTAACCGACCAGATTTTTATCAAAGCCAATCGCATTCGAAGTATCGAAATAAAAGGTGTGAGTAAAGTAGACGAAGGCATTCGTTCGGAACTGATAGCTATTGTCAATTACGGAATTATCGGGCTTATTCAGCTTGAATTGGGTTTTTCGGAAACTGATGATTTGACTTTCGAGAGCGGCTGCGAACTTTATAACAAATATATGCAACGGGCAAAAGAATTGATGTTGGCAAAGAATCATGATTATGATGAAGCCTGGCGCACGATGCGTATGCAGTCGTATACCGATTTGATTTTGCAGAAAATATATCGCACCAAACAAATTGAAGATAATCAGGGTAAAACATTGATTTCGGAAGGAATTGATGCCAATTATTTTGATATGATAAATTATGCGGTTTTCGGGTTGATAAAGATTGATGAGTTGATGTGATAATGTGTTGATGTGATGATGTGATAATGTCAAAGAAACTAAGAAAATAAGAAAATACGTAAACACGAAACGTAAAACACGAAACACGGAACGTGAAACATGAAACGCCGAACGTGAAACATGAAACGCGGAACGTAAAACTCTTTACAAGAACAATGTCTAAAACAAACTCAAAAATAAATAATTTTTTTCTGCATGCGAGCCGACTGATTTTCGGACTTGTGTTTGTGTTTTCAGGGTTTGTAAAGGCTGTGGATCCTCTCGGTGGCACTTATAAGTTGCAGGATTATTTCAGTGCTTTCGGAGGTTTTTTTTATGGTCTTTCGGAGTATGCTTTCGTATTTTCGATTGCTCTTTCCACACTCGAATTGTTAATCGGACTTAATCTTATTTTTGCTGTTCAAATAAGGCGTACGGCATTTCTGGCATTGCTTTTTATGCTGGTGATGACTCCTCTGACGCTTTATATAGCGCTTAAAAATCCGGTTTCGGACTGTGGTTGTTTTGGCGAAGCTCTGAAAATAACAAACTGGGAGACTTTCTGGAAAAACATTGTGCTCCTGATATTTATATTGGTAGTGCTGTTTACTTCGCGTCCGCATCAGCGATTTTTGCTCCTGAAAGTGGAGTGGCTGGCTATGTTGCTGTTTGTAGCAACCGGCATTGGTATTTCGGTTTATGCTTACAACCATTTGCCGCAAATCGATTTTATGCCTTATAAAAAAGGTGTAAATATCCCTGAATCAATGAAAGTGCCCGAAGATACTCCTCAGGATAAATACGAAACTACTTTTATTTACGAAAAAGATGGTGCTCAAAAGGAATTTACGCTCGAAAATTATCCGAAAGATGATTCGACCTGGGTTTTTGTAGATCAGAAAACAGTGTTGGTGGAAGAGGGCTACAAGCCTGCCATTCACGATTTTAAGATTTACAACGATATGGGCGAAGATATTGTGCCTGATATTTTGGCATACAGTGGTTATACATACCTGTTGGTAATGTACGACCTGAACAGATCATCTGTGGAAGGAGCGAAAAAGGCTGAGGCGATTTATAATAAGTATAAAAACACTTCAGTCAAGTTTTATGCCCTGACAGCTTCGGCAGATCAGGATATTTTGAAATTTGTACAAAATGCAAATATATCTTTCCCTTTTTACAAAGCCGATCCGATAACTTTAAAAACAATTATCAGGGCAAATCCGGGTCTTGTATTGATCAAAAATGGTACGATAACGGGTAAATGGAACTGGAGAGATTTTTAAATCAGAACAGATAATTAAGAAATTGGGAAAAATAAGAAATTAGGTAAATCGTTACGATACTTAAAAACAGCGCATCAAAATAACGCGAAGCAAAATATCAAACTATATAAAAAACAAGAAAAATGAGAAAAAACATTGTTGCAGGAAACTGGAAAATGAACAAAACCCTTCAGGAAGGGTTGGCTTTGGCTACCGAATTAAACGAAGCTTTAGCAGGTCAGACATTAAATTGTGATGTGGTTATCGGTACACCGTTTATTCACCTTGCAGGTGCTGTAGCTGCTGTTGATGCAAGCAAAATTGCTGTTGCTGCTCAAAACTGTGCTGCTAAAGAATCAGGTGCTTATACAGGCGAAGTAAGTGCTGCTATGGTTAAATCGACCGGAGCTACTTATGTTATCCTTGGTCACTCGGAGCGTCGTGAGTATTATGGCGAAACAAGTGCTATTCTCAACGAAAAAGTGGCTTTAGCGCTGGCTAATGGTCTGACACCAATCTATTGTTGTGGTGAAGCATTGGATGTACGTAATGCCAACGAGCAAAACGCATATGTTCAGAACCAGTTGGAAGAAACAGTTTTCAACTTAACAGCTGACGAATTCAGCAAAATCGTTATTGCTTACGAACCAATCTGGGCAATCGGAACCGGTGTAACTGCTTCGACAGAACAGGCTCAGGATATGCTGGCATTTATTCGCACTATTATTGCCAAAAAATTCGGACAGGAGATTGCTGAAAACACTTCTATCCTTTACGGTGGCAGCTGCAATGCTAAAAATGCACCCGAATTGTTTGCTCAGCCCGATATTGACGGTGGACTGATTGGTGGCGCTTCGCTGAAAGTAGCCGATTTCAAAGCCATTATTGATGCTTTTTGATTAAAGTAAAATTATATTCGTAAAAAAGCTGTTATCAGACCACTGATAGCAGCTTTTTTTTTTATAAATTAAGTGCCCGAAAACTTGTTTTAATCAATAAAAGTTTGTTTATTTGTAAGTGCAAATAATTCCGTTTTTATTATAACTAAATAAACAACACTCTTATGAAAAGTATTAAAGGAACACAAACCGAAAAACATCTTTTGATGTCGTTTGCCGGCGAAAGTCAGGCTCGTAACCGCTACACTATGTTTGCTTCTACAGCAAAAAAAGAAGGTTTTGAACAGATTGCAGCTATATTTTTAGAAACAGCTGAACAGGAAAAAGAACATGCTAAAAAATTCTTCAGTTACCTCGAAGGTGGTCCGGTAGAAATAACTGCTACCTTTCCTGCCGGAATTGTTGGCACTACTGCCGAAAATCTGAAAGCAGCAGCCGAAGGCGAAAATGAAGAATGGACAGATGCATATCCGCATTTTGCCGATGTGGCCGAAGCAGAGGGATTCCCTGTAATTGCAGCTACTTTCCGCAAAATTGCTGCTGTGGAGGCGCAACACGAAAAACGTTATTTACGTTTGTTGGAAAAAGTCCTTGCCGGAACAGTTTTCGCACGTGAGGAAGAAACCAGTTGGCAATGCCGCAATTGCGGACATGTACATGTTGGCAAAGAAGCTCCAAAAGCTTGTCCTACCTGCGCACACTCACAAGCGTATTTCGAAGAAGAAAAGCAGAACTACTAGAAAATTACCTGCCCCCAACCCCTAAAGGGGAGTAAGAAAGAGAACATTAGGTACTAATCAACATCCTCTTTAAGGGCTTATGGCAAATAAAAGCGAGCCGGATAAAATTAATTTTATCCGGCTCGTTATAATTATGTTATAAATGTATTTTAAAAAGAGCTTACAACAACAAATCAACCTTGACTAATGCTCCTGAACTCCCCCATTAGGGGATTGTGGGGCTGAGTAGTTAAATTTATTATTTCTGAACTACCAAATACTTGGATACACTCCAGAATTTATCGGCATTTTTAATAACAATAGTAACAGTTTTATCTGAATTTACATCCAAAGTATAACTGTCTTTGGGATGATTCGACATTACTTTCACTTTTTTAGCGGCAGTAGGAATCGAAGTTAATTCGCGTTTATCAGCAACCGTGAAAACTGATTTGTTGAAGTTGCCATCTAAAACTGATTTAGGCTGGAATAAACCGCCGCTTGTAACTATTCCTGCATCTTTCAATGCTTTCGCAGCCGCAACAGTATAAAACACTCTGTTTAAGTTAGTTTCCTGTTCTTTTAAAGCAGCTTTTTGTTTGGCCGATTCATCGCTTAAACTTGCCACATTAGCACTCAAGGTATTTACTGAAGTGTTCAGGTCTTTAATCTGAATGTCTTTTTTTGCCAATTGATCTTGTAAGTCGGTCAAAGAAGCTGTTTTCTCAGCCAATTCGGCTTCGAGGCGTTTGATGGTAGCGGCTAATTTAGCATTTGTATTACCCGAAGCAGCCAACATAG
>JAYRXP010000349.1:0-1602 GCA_041917395.1 Paludibacter sp. | reverse complement strand
TTGTTCACTTAATTCAATACTCATGGATGTAAAATTTGCAAATTGCGGCAAAAGTACAAAAAAATAAATATATGTGATAATTTAAAATCAAAAGAAATGGTCAAAAAACACTAAACAAACATAAGGAAAAACCGAATGATTGAAACATTTGTAGTACTTTTGCCTGAAATTTTTCAGACAAATGATGAAACTTCTTTCAATACCGTTCTCCATTCTTGCCTACGCATGGTTTTTGTTTTCAATATGTCTTTTCCATCCCATTCAATGGATTTGTTTTAATGTCTTTGGCTATCAGGCTCACAAAGTAAGCGTCGATTTTCTCGATTTCTTTTTAATTCGTACGCCAAACTTCCTGCTTTCCACTTCGAAATGCGAAAATATTGAACTCATACCCACCGGTAAACCCATTATATTTGTGGCAAATCATCAGGGAATTTTTGATATCGTAGGGATGGCCTGGTTTTTTCGCAAGTTTCATCCCAATTTTGTCAGCAAAATCGAATTGGGCAAAAACATACCAAGCGTATCGTACAATCTCCGAAAAGGCGGTTCTGTACTTATCGACCGAAACGACCCCAAACAGGCTTTGCCGTTACTTAAACAACTGGGTGAATATATTAACAAATACAATCGCTCGGCCATTATCTACCCCGAGGGCACACGTACCAGAGATGGAAAACCGAAAGAATTTGCTCCGAACGGTTTAAAGATTCTGTGCAAATATGCCCCAAACGCAATTGTGGTTCCTGTAACTATTAATAATTCGTGGAAAGTATTCCGGTACGGATCGTTTCCGCTCGGCATGTTCAACCGCATTACTTTTACCGTGCATCAACCCGTAGCTGTGAGCGAAACAGACTACAATTCGCTGTTCGAACAAACCCGGAATGCTATCGTAGAAGGAATAAAATAAAAACGCGCTGATTTGATGATAAAACACCATCAAATCAGGTTTATTTTTTCTTTTTGGATTTCTTCAGAGCGTCTTTTTTTTGTTTCTCAATCGCTTTGGCTTCGCGCGCCTGTTTCCGGGCTTTTTTACGTTCCTCCAATACAACTTTCAGGTATTCAATATAAGGTTCGATATACCTTTTACGTTTGGTTTCGAGCAGGTCGTCCATGTTTACCATAATTCCCGTTTCGTAAACCGAACCGAAATCGGCATCGAAAATAGTACCGAACATACGCATCGTATCCGTTAAACCAATATAAGCATTAAACAGCGCCGGAATTGTTTCTCCTTCGTTCCGTACGGCTTTTTGCAGTATTTTATAATCAGCATTCAAATCCTTACCACTAAATAATTTCTGAGCTGCCTTTTTTGTTTCGGCACTCAATTCAACCGGAACTTTCGGCAAAATAAGTTTATCTTTATCGCTGAAATACTTAAACATATACGAATAAATCAACTCACGCGCCGCAACCGGGTAGGTACTGTAAATGGTTACTTTACCAATAAAATACTTTGCTCCTTTTGTAGAATGAACCAACGCGCCCAAACCATCCCAAAGATTATCGAGGGCAAAAAGGCTTTTAATTCCCATTTTGGAGGTTTGATAGTCGGGCTGAACAAAAGCACGACCCAATTCGATGGTGTATGGT
>JAYRXP010000348.1:0-2758 GCA_041917395.1 Paludibacter sp. | reverse complement strand
TTTTGCAAATGAAAGTAATGCAGGTATGCTCCACACTTTACTGTATTGGTTCTAATGGATCGAGTTACCTGAAAGGAGTAAAAGGAGCATTATCAGAACTGGGAATTTGCAGCGGAGTTCTCGCATCTCCATTCAATGAATTTGGTGAAGAACAAAAATCAAAAATAAAAACAGCAATAAAAGAGCTGCAGTTGTAACAGCCCAATTACATCTACAATACAATGAAAAAACTTTTAATCTCAATACTTTGTACAATTCCGCTATTGTTGTCGGCACAAGGCACTATAAAGGGAGTTGTGTTTGACTCAAATAAAGAGCCACTTGTAGGAGTTAGTATAGTTGTTCAGAATTCGAATGTAGGGACAATCACTGATCTTGAAGGGAAATTTACCATTAAGGCAACCTCAAAGGATTCTTTGCTATTTTCCTACATCGGATATCAAAAATGACGCTGAAAGCAACCCCTTCGGTTGAAATGCAGGTAAAAATGACCGAAGACACCAAAAAACTTGAAGAAGTAGTGGTTATCGGATACGGAGAACAAAGCCGTAAAGACATTACCGGTTCATTGGGCGAAATAAAAGTGGATGAATTGAGCAGAGTTCCGGTTGCAAGTATCGACATGGCTTTAGCCGGACGTGTAGCCGGAGTTCAGATTACAGCCAATGATGCTCAACCAGGTTCGGAACTCAACATTGTGGTTCGAGGTGCCAGCTCCTTAACGCAAAGCAACGCTCCGCTCTATGTGATTGATGGATTCCCGATGGAGGATTTCAACAGCGCCGCTCTGAATCCATCCGAAATAGCATCTGTCAATATTCTTAAAGATGCCTCTGCAACAGCAATCTACGGATCGAGAGGAGCAAATGGCGTGGTTATTATCGAAACTAAAAAGGGAAAAATAGGTAAACCGGTCGTAACGTATGAAGGTTCGTACGGATTACAACAGGTTACAAAGAAAATGGCCCTCATGAATCCTTACGAATTCGTAAATTACCAGATTGAGCGCGATCCTACCGATATGACTTCGCTTTACCTGACCGATCCGGGTTTGACGCTGGACGATTACAAATCGATGCAAAATATCGATTGGCAAAATCTTTTGTTTCAGACAGCTCCTATCAATCTTCACAATATTTCGATAGCCGGAGGTACAGCCCGTAACAAATACATGATTTCAGGTTCTGCCGTAAATCAACAAGGTATTGTAATTAATTCAGGTTTAAAGAAATATCAGGGAAGAGTAAAATTTGATCAGAAAATAACTGACCGGATTAATGTGGGAGTTAATATCAATTACAGTGCAAATCAGAACTATGGACAAATTTCGTCCGAACAGGGTTCAGGAACAAGTGCCTACACAACCTATCTAATGTATCGAACATGGGGATATCGTCCGGTGGGCGTGGGTATGAGTGATATTTATAATGATTTGTTTGACGGGGAAGATGATGCTACAGCAATTATGAATCCGATATTGTCGAGTAAAAATGAGCTGCGACAGGAATCGGAAGATATACTCACTGCCAACGGAACACTTGATTATACAATTCTGAACAATCTGAAATTAAAAATCCGGGGAGGCATAAATAAACGAACTACTATAAATGAGGCTTTCAACAACTCAAAAACCTATCGCGGATATCCGTCGGCCAATAACACAAAAGGTATAAACGGAGCTTTCTCAAGCAGGGAAAAATTTAATTGGGTAAACGAGAACGTGCTGACCTATATTAAAGATATCAACCGTTACAACAGAATTGATTTAACAGGAGCTGTCACACTCGAAGGAACAACAAATACATATTACGGATATGAAGTAATAAATATACCTAATGAGGATCTTGGCCTCAGCGGCATGGATCAGGGTACGCCAATAAGTACGACTTCGCTTATATCTGAAAATGTATTGTTTTCGTATCTGGCACGCGCCAATTACAGCTATCGTTCGCGCTACCTCTTCACAGCTTCGTTTCGCGCCGATGGTTCTTCAAAGTTTAGTCCAGCAAACAGATGGGGATATTTCCCTTCAGGTGCATTTGCGTGGAAAATGGATAAAGAGCGTTTTATGCGTAAACTCAAATTTATATCAGAATCGAAACTCCGTTTGAGTTATGGTGTTACCGGCAATAACCGTCTTGGCGATTACGACCGCTATCAAAATCTGGACATTACTGATTATTATTCGTTTAACAACGGAACACCGCAATACGCCCTGGTAATTGACAATCTGGGAAATAAAGATCTGAAATGGGAGAAAACAAGTCAGTTTGACATTGGTTATGATTTATCACTTTTCAAAAATAGGATAAATCTGACAGTAGATTTATACGATAAAACAACGAGTGATTTGCTGCTAAATGCCAAAATACCATATAGTTCCGGACTTGGAACTTCATATAAAAATGTTGGAAAGATTCAAAACCGCGGCCTGGAGTTCACTTTAAGTACAGTAAACATTAAAAGAAAAAACTTTAGCTGGGAAAGTGATTTTAATATCTCATTCAACAGAAATAAGGTGCTTGCATTATCCGAAGGTCAGGAAAGCATCCTATCCACAGTTTCGTGGACAGGCGACTGGAATGCAACTTATTTGTACATGACAAAAATCGGAGGTCCTGTATCGGCATTCTACGGTTTTGTGTGGGACGGAGTGTATCAATACGATGACTTTGATCAACATGCCGACAACACATACACTCTAAAGAAAAATGTTGCTACCAACGGTAATAACCGGGAAATTATTCAACCCGGAGAC
>JAYRXP010000347.1:0-2351 GCA_041917395.1 Paludibacter sp. | reverse complement strand
AAATTCCTGTTCAAAACGTTTTACATTTATTTCGAGCAAAGCCATTACTGCAAGTGCAAATACTGCAATTAACACGATATGAAAACGTTTTGTCACTGCGAACAAATCGGACACTAATGAGTTTAAATTGAGCTTTTTCATAAGATTGATGTGTTGATCCGTCAGTGGACGGACAAGTTATGATGATTAATTGAGTTCCAAAATTAATACTGTTTTGGCAGGAATGTTCAATCTGTTCGAAAAAAGATGATTTTTTCCTGTTACAATATCTTTTGCGTTTGTTTGAGAATTTAAAATTTCCTCAAACCTGTTTAATTCAAGAACTTTTTCAGCAGCATTATTATTTGCAACGACCATTATTTTTTTCGAATCGTTGTAACGAAAATACACATAAATTCCATCATAAGGAATAAATTGTTTCATCTTTCCATTTTGTAAAACAGGATTGTTTTTTCGATAATTCAATAGAGTCCAGGTATAATTAAATACTTCATTCTCCTCTGCTGTACGTCCTTCCACACTGAATGCATTGCGCTTATCGGCAGCCCACCCACCCGGAAAATCGAACCGGTGACCTTCGTAATTGCCGGCAATACCATCGAGCATAATCTCGGTGCCTGCGTAAATTTGCGGATAGCCCCGTGCTGTAATTAGCAATGCCAAACCCATTTTATATTTAGCCACATCGCGTTTCACGGCTGTCGAAAAACGATCAATATCGTGATTATCCAGAAAATTCATAATCAGATTCGTATTCGGATACACAAAATCCTGCGCATAATGGGCATAAAAACGGGCCATACCACTCTCCCACCCTTCTGATTCATTAATCGCACTTGTTAAAACGTCTTTCAGACAAAAATCCATAACACTCGTCAAACGTGAGTCAAAACCATCTTTATTATTGTTACCACTCTGATAATAAGCAATTTCGGCGGGAGTTTTCACCCAACATTCGCCCACCACATTCATATTCGGATATTCGTCCCGAATAGTTTGAATAAAGCGTGCCGCCACTTTTATATCGTTATACGGATAAGTATCGACCCTTATTCCATCGATATTAGCATATTCTATCCAAAAAATGTAAACCTGCGTCAGGTAATCGAACAATAATTTATTTTTCAGATTAAAATCGGGCATATTAGGAGCAAACCAACCTTTCGTAAGTTTTTGTAAGTCTGAAATAGAAGCATGTGGATCAGTCCAGGCTGTCATGCGATAATTTGAACCTGTGTACGAAGGCCATTCGTTAAACCAATCCTTAGCAGGTTTGTCTTTGAGCCACCAATGTGCCGAACTACAATGATTTGGAACAACGTCAATTATTAGTTTCATACCGTTGGAGTGACAGGTTTCAGCCAAACGCGGATAATCTTCGTTCGTTCCTAATCGCGGATCAATTTTATAATAATCGCTGCATCCGTAATGATGATAGCTGTAGTTTACATCGTTATTATCAAAAAGAGGCGTAGTCCAAAGTGCTGTTGCACCCAAGTCGGCGATATAAGGAACGTTTTTTATAATCCCTTCAATATCACCACCATGTCGGGCTCCCGGAATCGAACGATTTACTCCCTGCACATAACCTTTTACCGAATCATTGGCAGTATTTCCATTCGCAAAACGGTCGGGCATTAGTAAGTAAACAGCATCAGCTTCGGTAAAACTTTTACGGTCGGCAGAACCTTCGCGACGTGCCTTCAACTCATAAACCAAGATCTGTTTTTGTTTTCCTTTTCGAATTTCAATATTAAACTTTCCGGGTTTTGTGCTTTTTGCAATATTCAGATATACAAACACATAATTCGGATTATCTGTCAATTGTTTATCTGTGATTGTTACTCCGGGATAAGCAATTTTCACTTCAGTAGCACTTATGCCGTTTCCATAGAGCATAATTTGCAAACCCGTATTTTTCATTTCTGTCCACCAGAAAGAAGGCTCTACACGCTGTATAATTGGTTGTGGTTTTCGCGCAGCAAAACTGACTGCCGTTATTGTTAAAAGTAAAACAATATAAAAAGTACGTTGCATATCGGTATCTTTCGTTTTATACTTCAAAACTGCATTTTTTTGAACGAGTCGGCAATTATTCGTTGTTGCTCATCGAGCGATCCGGATAAATTTAACTCTTCTTTTTCCCATTTATTATTCCAGGCCCGTTTATTTTCATCAAAAAGAATATCCCAACCAATTCTCCTGGCTTCCTGGGCTTTTTGAGTCGCATTTTTTGTCAGCTCACGGTAATTAAATCTGTTCGAATCGGCAAAAGCCACATACTTAAATACGGTTACGAATTCACCTTTCGACACATCGGCCCCAAACGAATATCCGGCAACGTTTGTTTT
>JAYRXP010000346.1:0-3977 GCA_041917395.1 Paludibacter sp. | reverse complement strand
ATTCAACTTTTCCCGCATGAGTTCGAGAAAACGCCCAAAAAGAGCATAAAAAGATATCTGTATTCTGCTGGTTTTAGGTCTGATAAGTAGTTGTTTATCAATGATATGTGTTTTTGTTTTGTTTTTAACATAATTTTATTCAAAAATATTCCTGAAAAAAGATACAACCTATCGATAAATGCACTAATTTTGCGCCGATTTTGAATTGCAAAACAAATAAAGTTAAATTTTAAACGTTTAAAAAAGATGAAAAAAGTATTTTTATTCTTTGTTGTAGCTATCGCTATCGCTTCTTGTGCTCCTAAAGCTGCTGAAGAAGCTCCTGCAACTGATTCTGTAGCTGTTGACACTGTAGCTGTTGTTGATACAGTTGCTGCTGACACTGCTGCTGTTGATACTGCTGCTGCTGTAAAATAATCAGTAATGCTACAAATGCTCAGGCATTAAAAAAGTCCGCTAATGTGAATTAGCGGACTTTCTTTTTGTGTCAACTCTGTGTTCTTTATGCTCCAAGCGATCTGAGTGCTTCGAATACCAGAATGGCCGGCCATACCAACGCTTTCAGAAAACCTAACAGGCCTGTCCAGAACGTAGTGGCTTTTGCAATGAAATAGATAGCTGCTCCGATTACTCCAAAGCCGTAAACTGCACCACCCGAGGCGTTCGCCGAGCGATTGTAATTGTGATTGCTGTTGTTGCTACAACATTTATTATCTTCACTCATGATTTTATTTTCTATTTGTCGTTTTTCGAAGTCGGACCTGTAGCGGGTTTGGCTATGCTTTCGCGCATCGAAGTGTCGGCTTCAATATTTTTCATTTTATAATAATCCATTATCCCCAGATTTCCCGAACGAAATGCTTCGGCCATGGCTTTAGGTACTTCAGCCTCTGCTTCGATAACTTTTGCACGCATTTCCTGCGATTTGGCTTTCATTTCCTGCTCGAGCGAAACGGCCATAGCTCTGCGCTCTTCGGCTTTTGCCTGTGCAATGTTTTTATCGGCTTCGGCCTGATCCATTTGTAGCTGAGCTCCGATGTTTTTACCTATATCAATATCTGCAATGTCGATTGACAGAATCTCGAATGCTGTTCCGGCATCTAAGCCTTTTTTCAAAACTAATTTCGAAATTGAATCGGGATTTTCCAATACGCTTTTGTGTGATTCGGACGAGCCGATAGACGACACTATTCCTTCGCCAACACGGGCCAGAATCGTTTCTTCGCCGGCACCACCCACCAACTGTTTAATGTTTGCACGAACGGTAACACGTGCTTTTGCGATAAGCTGAATACCATCTTTTGCTACTGCAGCTACCGGCGGTGTGTCGATTACTTTTGGATTAACCGACATTTGTACAGCCTGAAATACATCGCGTCCGGCCAGGTCGATGGCGGTTGCCATTTTAAAAGTCAGGTCAATATTTGCCTTCGATGCCGAAACAAGTGCATGCACCACGCGTTCGATGTGTCCGCCAGCCAGATAGTGCGCTTCCAGTCCGTCGCGTTTAACTTCTTGTATGTCAGCTTTGTGAGCTTCAATCATACAGGCAACGATGGTGTGAGGTGGAACTTTACGTATACGCATCAAAAAAAGTTGAATAAGCGAAATGCTCACCCCTGATACTTTTGCAGAAATCCAAAGTAAGAAGGGAACATAATAAAAGAAAAGCAGCAACAGGATGCCCAACACTGCTAAACCGATAATTTCAATTCCAAGCATAAATTTTAATGATAAATGGTTAATTATTAGTGATTAGAGATAAATTTTAATTATGAATTATGAATTATGAATTATGAATTAATTTTGTAAAGTCAAACTCTTTCTACCAAAACATTTGTTTTCAGTACTTCTATTACTTTTACAGTGCTCCCTTCGTCAACAAAATCGTCGTTAGTTTTGGCCTCCATAATATATCCGTTTATTTTGACTTTTCCCATCGGAGCCAATCGCGAAACTGCTGTTCCGGTGTCGCCCGCTTGTACAGTGACATTTGCCAATGGATCATTTTTACCATCGATACCTGTTTTGAGCGACATTTTATCCAAAGCTTTCGATTTCAGGAAAATCCAAACAGCCACTCCCGATAATACGATTCCTCCTAAAAGAGCCAAATGTCCGGCTGTTGAACTTACCTGCGAGTAGGCATAATAAATGGCACTACCCATAAGCAAAACAGATGCAATGCCTGCCAGTGAAAGGCCTGGAATCAGGAATAATTCAATCAGGAGAAAAACGATACCGGCCAACAGTAACAGCAAAACAATCGTAATTTCCATACATATAATTTTTTCGTAAAAATACAATAAATTATCAATTGTAACTCATTTATTGAACAGAAAATTTATTTCTTTATTTACTGCTGCCTTTTTCTTTTTAGAAATTTCTTTCGTAAGCTCAATTATTGCTGGTTCTAGTATATAAATCTGTTCTGTCAGTTTGTTCTTTTCGTTCTGTGTGGTGGCTTTGTCGAAATCCATACGTGCCGATTGAAGCGTTTGTTGAAGTTTTTGTAATTCATTTTCCATCAATACCGATTCGTTATAAAGCTGTAGTGCTTTTGTTTGTTGAAACTGATCGGGACTGTTGTAAACAATGCTGTCGTTGATAATAATATGGTTGTCGGAAGTATAAAGTTCGTTAGCCTGTTTGGCTTGTCCGGCAGCTGTTTCGCGTGAAATTTTACTCTTTCTGAACTGTTTTAATTTTGCAACATTGATTAGCTGTGTCGAATCGGACGACTTAAAGTACACTTTCGGGTCGTTGTATTCAAATTTATAAATCGCTACTTTTCCTGCCATTTGATTTCTGTCCGTGGCAAACCAGCCTGTTTTGTGGAGTTCGTCAATGGCCATCATGTAGTCGTTTGCAGGTGAATTGAAAGGAAAGCCAACATTCTCCGGTGCTAGATAATCTTTGGATGCCGAAGCATATTTGGTGATAAAAATATCGTAACCTCCAAGTGAATTTTCGCCATCTGAGGCAAAATACAAACTTATTCCGTCTAAGAGTAGAAATGGATAATTTTCGTTGGCTTTGGTATTTACATTCGGCGAAACAGATACTGGCTGCGACCATTCATCGAGCAATTTGTATGAAGTAAATATGTCCATATTGCCTTTTATGGAATCGGACTGATACTGACGATCACCACGTTGTGTGGTGAATGTGATTTGATCCTGCATCGATTTTGCGTTCAGCCTGATTCGTTGCTGCGAAAGTGTGCCCAACTCATTGCTCAGGTCGTAATGACGCAGAAAGTCACTTTTACCTACTATTGTACTGTCGATAATGGCGATGTCTTCGGTTCTGTTCAAAAGCTTGGCGCCTAATTCCGATTTTTTTATAAGTTGTTCTATTTCAATCGCTTTTTTGTCGCCGGGTTCCAATGTTGCCAAAAATCTCTGGTAAGCAGTTATCGAAAGATCAAACTGATAGGCATGAAAATATAATTCGCCCAAATACAGATCCTTCAGCGGATAGCGTGTGCCGGCAAGTTCAAAGTGCTTAATAGCTGTCTGGTAGTCTTTTAATTCGTAGCAGCAACGGGCGTAACGATAGTTGTTTAAGCCATCGTTTGGCTTTTTTTTCAACAAAACTTCGTACATGGTCCTGGCTTTGCTGTATTGTTTGTTGTTGAACAAACTCTCAGCTTCAGAAGCCGACTGGCCTTTGATTATCAAGCTTAAAAATATAATAAATGTTAGAAATAAATGTCTCATTTTGTTTTAAGTAATTCGAAATAATTAATGATATGTTTTTATCTTTTTCACTTTCCGACCCCCAACCCCCAAATGGGGGCTTAAGAGTGATAATAAGGGATATATTTATTAATTAAGTTGTAGAGAATATGTCTTAAAGCCCCCATTTGGGGGTTGGGGGTCATATTAAAAATGATATTATCTACGACTTATTTCTTAACAATAAGTCGTTTAATTGTGTTTTTTATGTTTTGTAAAATAAATTCCACTGCCCAT
>JAYRXP010000345.1:0-2216 GCA_041917395.1 Paludibacter sp. | reverse complement strand
CAGCAAACGAATCTTGGTTTGTCGGCCAAATCGCCACGTTGGGCAATTGCTTATAAGTTTCAGGCCGAAAAAGCTGTAACACGACTGAATTCGGTTTCGTATCAGGTGGGACGCACAGGTGCCGTTACCCCGGTTGCCAATCTCGATCCTGTTCTGTTGTCGGGCACAACGGTAAAAAGAGCATCGCTGCATAATGCTGACATTATTGCGTCGCTCGATTTGCATATCGGCGATATGGTTTATGTTGAAAAAGGAGGGGAGATTATCCCGAAAATAACGGCTGTGGATATGGATGCACGTTTTTTGGTGGGCGATAAAATTCAGTTTATAAAAAACTGTCCCGAGTGTGGCACCGAATTGATGCGTATTGAAGGCGAAGCTGCTCATTATTGTCCGAACGAAAATGGTTGTCCGCCACAGATTAAAGGAAAAATGGAGCATTTTGTGAGCCGGAAAGCTATGAATATTGATGGTCTCGGAAGCGAAACCATTGCGCTGCTTTACGATAATAAGATGCTCGCAAACGTGGCAGATATTTACGAACTAAAGGTTTCGGAACTTTCGCGGCTCGAACGGCTTGGAAATAAGTCGGCTATGAATATTAAAAATTCGTGCGAATCGTCGAAGGAAATTCCGTTCGAGCGGGTGGTGTTTGCTCTCGGTATCCGTTTTGTGGGCGAAACCATTGCCAAAAAGTTAGCTTTTGCATTTAAAACCATCGAAAAACTGGAAACAGCTACTTTCGAAGAATTAATTGCAGTGGACGAAATAGGCGAACGTATTGCGCAAAGTGTGTTGAATTATTTTGCCGATAGCAGGAATGTGGAAATCGTAACGCGGCTTAAGCAGTATGGTTTGCAAATGAGTGTGAGTTCCGACAAACTACAACCGGCAGGAAATGCGCTTCAGGGGCTTTCGATTGTTATTAGCGGCACTTTTTCCAAACATTCGCGCGACGAATACAAAGCAATGATTGAACAAAACGGAGGAAAAAATGTAGGTAGTGTGTCGGCTAAAACATCGTTTATCCTGGCTGGCGAAAATATGGGGCCCGAAAAGTTGAAAAAAGCCGAAAGTCTCGGCGTGAAGTTAATTGCCGAAGATGAATTTCTGAAAATGATAAACAAAACGGTTGAAAAACCGGTTGATGGGTTTACAGGAACTTTATTTTGATGAATTTTTAAATTAAACTTATAAAACTTACAATATGTATATAAATAAAATAGAAGCAGGAACTTTCTATGTGGATGGAGGGGCGGCGTTCGGAGTGGTTCCGAAAATTGTGTGGCAAAAACGTTATCCATGTAACGAAGATAATTATTGCAAGGTAAGTATGCGTTGCCTGTTGATTGATACGGGGGAGCATAAAATACTGATTGATACAGGAACAGGCGATAAGCAGCTGGATTACCTGAAATATTATGGTTTCGAAGGAGTGATAAATTTCGACGATGAACTTAAAAAACTTGGTTACAGTGCTGCTGATATTACTGATGTGATATTTACACACTTACATTTCGATCATTGCGGTGGTGCTACGCGTTACAATGCCGACAAATCGGCTGTTGAGCTTGTTTTTCCGAATGCCACACACTGGGTGGGAGAGACGCAGTGGAATAATTTCCTGAACCCGAACGTCCGCGAAGGCGATTCGTATTTCAAAGAAAATATGATGCCGGTTTTCGAAGTGGGAAAGCTTAAACTTGTTTCCGTAAATCAGTTTGTTTGTCCTGAAGTGGAAGTGCGACTGTACAACGGACATACGTTCGGGCAGTTGGTGAGCTATATTAATCTCGGAAATAAAACGCTGGTTTACTGTGGTGATGTTATTCCCCTGGCCGCAAATGTGCCGCTGGCATGGATATCGTCGTACGATATTTTTCCGCTAACGGCTATGGAAGATAAAAAGAAATTGCTTGACGAAGCTGTGGAAAATGAGCAAATCCTGTTTTTCGAACACGATACTTACACCGAATGTTGCACTGTGGCAGCTAATTACAGCAAGCATAAAGTGCTGGAAACCTACAAGCTATCCGAAGTGTTAAACCAGTAAAATAAATTAGTAAGCGATGCAGTTTTTTCCCAATGCCAAAATAAATATCGGACTTAATATCGTCGAAAAACGCCCCGACGGCTACCACAATATCGAAACTGTTTTTTATCCAATCGGATTGTGCGATGTGCTCGAGGTGCAGCCATCGGATAGCTGTTCGGAT
>JAYRXP010000344.1:0-3224 GCA_041917395.1 Paludibacter sp. | reverse complement strand
TCGCTTTGTCGAAATTTCGTGTTTTCCCGATATGAACATCACCCATTACCGCAATCGAATAATTATCGCTGTTGACAATTAATTCGGTTTGCTCAACATTTTTATTTGCTTCGAGCGATTGCTCGAATCGCTCGTTAACCGATTCATTTACAACAAACATTCCGCCCAGATCAACAAAGTCGCAAGCTGTAAGCAACATCCCGGTTAATATCGTTGCAATTATTTTCATTTTAACTCCCAAATTATACCCGGACGAAAAAATAGTCCGTAGTAGTTAACATGTAAATTGAATGCACCGGCTGTCTTGTACCAGATTTCGGCAGTTAAACGAACTTTATCGTTTATTTTATAGTGTCCAAAAGCACTTGCAATCGGATTTGTAGCCTGATTTATAACAAAATGATCAATATTTGTTACTGCCACTCCAACATTCCAGTTTGTATTGTTTTTATTCAATAAGTAACTAAAGTGATACAGCGGATTGAAAATTTCGTAAATCCGTTTTTCCGAATCTGTTTGTGTCGTTTCAATTGCAGCCCGGGTTAAACCAATACTCTTAAATCCTGTTCCTATTTTAAAGTTAAATTGCTCTTTATCAGAAGATAATAAGACTCCGTAATTTCGCTCGTTTACAAATCCGGATAATACTGTTGAAATAAAAAAGGTTCTGATAGTGTACATTCTTTGTTTGTAATCGAAGAAATGTGTTAACCCCAGATTTAAACCCGAAAAAAATGACTTGTTGTTGCTGATAATATCGTTTCGGAAGCTGGTTTCAAGTTCAAACTGCTGTAATTTATAACTAACTCCGGCCGATGATTGCAAAAACAATCCTTCTGATACATTCGAATGTCCTAAATCCGAGTATGCCATCAATCGAATTTGTGCATTCAGGTTACTTTTAACGAGAATGATGCATAATATGAATATTAAGATGCTTATTTTCAATGTTTTTACTTCTTCTTTTTCTGAACTGTCCAACCAAATTTACCAATTTCTTCGCCTAATTTGTAATAATGTCCATGTGAATAGGCGATTAGTTTTGCTTTACTTAAATCAAATGTATCTGTTTCGGGATCAATATACTGACTGTCTGCCTGAACGTTAACCACATCGGCTATAAACATATCGTGCGAGCCAAGCGGAATTATGTCTTTTACTCGACATTCAATGCAAAGTGGTGATTCTTTTACAATTGGTGCATTTACTTTCTCGCCTTTCAGGGCAGTCAGTTTCATTTCGGCAAATTTATTAAAATCTTTTCCACTTTTCACGCCACACCAATCTGTTGCAAAAGCCATTGCTTCGTTTGTCAGGTTAATGACAAACTCACCGTTTTTTTTAATGATGTCGTACGAGTGTCGCTCCGGACGAACTGATATATAGCACATTGGAGGATTTGAACAGATGGTTCCCATCCAACTCAATGTTATTAAATTGTAATCTTCCGGACTACTTCCACACGAGATTAACGCAGCAGGTAGCGGATAAATCATGGTGCCGGGTTTCCAGCTGATATGTTTCTTTTCTTTCATTTAAGCTTTACCTCTTCAATTTTTACTTCGCGCTCACAATACCTGCATTTCAG
This sequence comes from Paludibacter sp., assembly GCA_041917395.1. Taxonomy (GTDB): domain Bacteria; phylum Bacteroidota; class Bacteroidia; order Bacteroidales; family Paludibacteraceae; genus Paludibacter. The sequence goes on along the minus strand of JAYRXP010000344.1, from coordinate 1,636 downwards.
GCACTTATGAGTCTCATCTTTAATAACAAAAAAACGTGTTTGAACAGGTTGATGATTTGTAATACAGTTCGGATTGGCACATTGAATTACCTCCCTTATTTCGTCGGGTAGTACTAACGGCCGCTTTTCAACAACTTCAAAATTGCGTATAATGTTGATTTTTGCATCCGGACAAATCAAAGCTAATTTATTCGTTTCGTTTTCGGCCAAGGCGCGGTCAGCAATCTTAACAAGTCCTTTTGAGCCTATCTTTTTACTTTCCAGGTTATTAGCCAATGTAATCTGATTTAAGCAGGTATCCAAATGCAAAATCTGAACTACTTTGAATAATTTTGACGATGGAATATGATCTATTACCGTTCCATCTTTGAGAGCTGCTACTTTTAATTTTTTTTCCATTGAATGTGAATTATCACGAACTAAATCAAATTTTACGAATTTTCTTCTTATTCCCTTTTAGGGGTTAATGGCTAAAACTTTACTCAAAATCGCTTGCCTTACATACAATCCATTTTGTGCTTGCTTAAAGTAGTAAGCCTTTTCGTTTGTATCTACATCCGGATCAATTTCGGTAACGCGCGGAAGTGGATGCAAAATTCGTAAATTCGGTTTCGACTTTGCAAGCATTTCATTCTTAAGAGTATATACATTTTTGACGCGCTCATATTCCATCAAATCCTGAAAACGTTCTTTTTGTACACGAGTCATATAGAGGATATCCGCGTCGTTAAAGTTGTCATTTAACTCTGAGACCTCGGTGTAAGGAATATTCTGTTTTTTGCAAAAAACCTTATACTCATCCGGCATTTTTAATTCATCGGGTGCAATAAATTTAAACGTAGGATTAAAATGCGACATGGCCATCAATAAGGAATGAACGGTTCTGCCATATTTCAAATCGCCAACAAGACAAATCGTCAGATTTTCGAGTGTTCCCTGTGTTTTAAGTATTGAGTATAAGTCGAGCAAAGTCTGCGAAGGGTGTTGATTTGCCCCATCGCCGGCATTTATTATCGGCACAGGAGATATCTCTGCTGCATATCGGGCTGCTCCTTCAAGCGGATGACGCATAACGATTGCATCGGCATAGCAACTCACCATGTGTATAGTGTCGTTCAGCGTTTCTCCCTTCGACGAACTGCTGGTGGCTGCATCCGAAAAGCCGATAATTGAACCTCCCAGGCGAATAACTGCCGTTTCGAAACTCAGACGCGTACGTGTGGATGGCTCAAAAAATAAGGTGGCAATAACTTTAGCATCCAACGTTTTACGATTGGGATTTGCTTCAAAATCTGCTGCCGATGCGAGGATAGCTAAAATCTCTTCCTTGCTGTAATCCGAAATTGAGACTAAACTGTTTTTACTCATGGGTTTTAATAAAAAAAACCAACACAAATCCACTTGATTTATATTGGTTTAAATATTTTTAGGGGCAATTCTTCCAAGCAACTACTATGCTGAAAGTTGCTGTGTTCGAAAAAATATTTAGAATTGATGTTTTTCATATTTTTCGGGTACAAAGATAATGAGAAAAAAGGAAATATTGCATGTCAATTTTCAAAAAAACATATAAAATGTTTGTCGATTTTCAAAACAAATGAGTGTTTATGGTGGTTTATTAGCTATCTTTGCATTA
>JAYRXP010000343.1:0-3750 GCA_041917395.1 Paludibacter sp. | reverse complement strand
GTAACGATGCAGCAACTCCTGCAAAATTCTATTTCAACTCGGCACCGGCACACAAAACATATCCCGACCGTAAAATCACCAAGGCTGATGCTATCGTTATGGAACTTGGTTCGCTGGAAACCGCAAACCACCGCAACATTAACAAAATGTTGGTTTGTCAGGTGCTCGAAACCTGTCAACTGCAAATGGGAATGACTGAATTGCAGGTAGGTAGTGTTTGGAACACCATGCCAGCGCACACGCACAGCCGTCGCATGGAAGCCTATTTTTATTTCGAAGTTCCTGAAGGCAATGCTGTTTGTCACTTTATGGGCGAACCTACCGAAACCCGTCATATCTGGATGCAGGGCGATCAGGCTGTAATTTCGCCGGAATGGAGTATTCACTCGGCTGCTGCTACCAGCAATTACACTTTTATCTGGGGTATGGCCGGCGAAAATCTGGATTACAGCGATCAGAATTTTTACAAACACACGGAACTCAGATAACTAAAAAAGTAAGAAAATAAGAAATTATGTAATTATTCTTTTTCTGCATATATTAAAATCTTATTTTCTCATTTTCATAATTTCTTTATTTCTCAAAATAGAATTTTACAAACACTATAAATTCATTAAAATGAACCCATTTGAATTAAACGGAAAAATTGCATTAGTTACCGGAGCATCTTACGGAATCGGTTATGCAATAGCTTCAGGACTGGCAAAAGCCGGCGCAACAATTGTTTTTAACGACATCAATCAGGAAATGGTTGACAAAGGAATCGCTGCCTATGCAGCCGATGGAATCAAAGCACACGGCTATGTAGCCGATGTAACCAACGAAGAACAAATCAATGCCATGGTTGCTCAAATTTCGAAAGAGGTGGGCGAAATTGATATTCTGGTAAATAACGCAGGTATCATTAAACGAATTCCGATGCACGAAATGAGCGCTGCCGAATTCCGTCAGGTGATTGATATTGACTTAAACGGACCTTTTATTGTTGCTAAAGCAGTATTGCCTTCGATGATGAACCGCCGTTCAGGCAAAATCATTAACATTTGCTCTATGATGAGCGAATTAGGTCGCGAAACAGTGTCGGCTTATGCAGCTGCTAAAGGCGGTCTGAAAATGCTGACAAAAAACATTGCTTCGGAATACGGAGAGTACAATATTCAGTGCAATGGCCTTGGCCCGGGTTATATTGCTACACCACAAACAGCTCCTTTGCGCGAACTGCAAGCCGATGGCAGCCGTCATCCATTCGACCAGTTTATTATAGCCAAAACACCCGCTGCACGCTGGGGAAATGCCGAAGATCTTGTAGGTCCTGCTGTTTTCTTAGCATCGCAGGCATCTGACTTTGTAAATGGCCACGTACTGTACGTTGATGGTGGAATTTTAGCATATATCGGCAAGCAACCAAAATAATTGACAATTAATAATTATGAATAGGCTTGCATATATTTTTGTTCTTACGTTGTTTTGTTTTTCGGGAGTGATAGCTCAGAAGCAAATTGAGGTAAAAAATACAGCGGATTTTGATCGCACTGCCGAAATAGTGGAAGTGAAAGTTTGCAAAAAAAACGCAGATTTAGTATCAAAGCAGTTTGTTTTGAAAAACAACGACGGTCGGGAAGTTGCATATCAGTTGGTGTACGACAAAAATAAAACAGTAAGTGGTTTTATTTTTCAGGCCGATGTGAAAGCAAAATCGACCAGCGTATATCAAATCAGCGAAGGCAAACCCGCTCAGGTTAAATACAAAACTTCGGCACGGTTTGTTCCCGAACGCAAAGATGATTTTGCTTGGGAAAACGATTTGGCAGCCTACCGCATGTACGGACCGGCATTGGCTAAAGAAAATCCCAGCAATGGCGTTGACCTGTGGCTTAAACGCACTTCGGATACCATTGTGAGCAAACGTTATCGCGACGAGTTGCAAAACGGACTGACTTACCACGTAGATCGCGGAAACGGGTTGGATTGTTACAAAGTAGGCCACACACTCGGGGCTGGTGGAATTGCACCTTATCAGGCCGGGAAACTTTATGTAGGTGATTATTACAATCGATTCGAAGTAAAGGAAAATGGTCCGCTGCGTTCGGTTTTCACATTGTATTACGACAAGGTTAAAGTTGGAAACGAAACAGTAAGTCAGGAAATTACCATCACAACAAGCGCCGGTTCGGTATTGAACAAAGCTGTGGTTAAATATTCAGGAAAAACGCAACCGTTTCAGTTGGCAGCCGGAATTTTTACACACGACGAAAAAGGTGTAAAAAGCTCCAGCCTGAAAGCAGGAACAATTGCCTACGCCGAAGATGCGGTTTCGGATGCTAAAGTACCTTCGGGTCGGAATTACGTAGGCGTTGTAATTCCGTGCAAAGCGAAAACTGTTGCGAATCAGGACAATCACTTATTGATAACAGCCGATTGTAAAGCAAACAGCAACTTTACTTATTACTTTGGCGGTGGTTGGAGTAAATGGCAATTCCCAACAGACAAAGATTGGTTTGATGCGATTGAAAAATTCAGCAAACAACTCAAACAGCCTCTCAAAGTAAGTGTGAAATAATTACCTCACCCGACCTCATGCTGAGGAGTGGAAATGAGCGTTCCGAAAAATCAAAAAAACTAAAAGCCGAATCATTTTCAATGATTCGGCTTTTTTATTTAGACGGAATGCATTCCGTCTTTACATTAATGATTAATACGCCCGTGCAAATACCACACGTTGTGCAGAAGGTTTGCCTGTGAAAATACAGGTTCCCGGAGTAGTGTCGCCATCAAGCGGAATGCAGCGGATAGTCGCTTTTGTTTCGTCTTTTACGCGCTCTTCGGTTTCGGGCGTTCCGTCCCAGTGGCAAAGCAGGAATCCTCCTTTTTCAATTTCCACTTTGAATTCTTCATAGGAGTTTACTTCACGCGTGACAGATGCGCGGTAGTCGAACGCTTTTTTATAGATATTTTCCTGAATATCGGTGAGCAGGTTTTGAATATAGTTTTCGATTCCTTCCAGCGATACGGTTTCTTTTGTCAACGTATCGCGGCGGGCTACTTCTACGGTGCCGTTTTCCAAATCGCGTGCTCCCATAGCCAAACGTACCGGAACACCTTTCAGTTCGTATTCAGCAAATTTCCAACCCGGTTTTTTGGTATCGTTATTATCAAATTTAACCGAAATACCCAGTTTTTTGAGCTTAGGCATCAATTCTTTTACTTTTTCCGAAATGGCATCAAGTTGCTCGTCGTTTTTATAGATAGGAACAATAACAACCTGAAAAGGAGCAAGATTCGGAGGCAACACCAAACCATTGTCGTCCGAATGAGTCATAATCAGTGCACCCATTAGTCGTGTAGATACACCCCACGAACTGGCCCAAACATATTCCTGTTTGTTGTTCTTGTCGACAAAAGTAACATCAAACGCTTTGGCAAAGTTTTGTCCGAGGAAGTGTGAAGTTCCGGCCTGAAGTGCTTTTCCATCCTGCATCAATGCCTCGATACAAAATGTTTCCAATGCACCGGCAAAACGCTCGTTGGCCGATTTTACACCTTTAAGTACAGGCATCGCCATGAATTTTTCGGCAAATTCGGCATACACCTCCAACATCTGACGCGCTTCGGCCATAGCTTCAGCCTCGGTTGCATGTGCTGTGTGTCCTTCCTGCCACAGGAACTCGGCTGTACGCAGGAACAGACGCGTCCGCATTTCCCAGCGAACAACATTTGCCCATTGATTTACAAGTATCGGAAGGTCGCGAT
>JAYRXP010000342.1:0-3296 GCA_041917395.1 Paludibacter sp. | reverse complement strand
TCAGAAAGCAACAAATTATAACGGAGATATTTTTGTAGATGTATTCGACAAAGCGCAGCGCATTACCACCCAGAATAATCATGGTGATGGAAATATGACTTACACCGACCGACCGAATGTATTGTTTTCGGGAAAAGCAAATGTTACCGATGGAGAATTCAGGGTTACTTTTATGCTTCCGAAAGATATAAAATACAATTATGGTGGCGGCCGCATAAATTACTATGCCACAAACAACGGACAAGGTGGCGAAGCTCAGGGATATTTCGAGGATTTTATTGTGGGAGGTACCAACAAAAGCGTGGTTTATGAAACTGAAGGCCCTGAAATTAAACTGTATCTCAACTCGCAAAATTTTGTAAGCGGTGATGTGGTCAACGAATCACCGTTGCTCATTGCTGAAATAAAAGATCAGAACGGCATCAATAAAGTAGGAAGCGGAATAGGTCACGATTTGATGATTACGCTTGATAACGATCCGGCACAAATGAAGGTACTGAACGACTTTTTCGAAACAAAAGCTAACTCGTACAGTGAAGGCAGTTTACAATACAAACTGAACAATCTGACCGAAGGAAAACATACACTTACGTTCAAAGCGTGGGATTTATTGAACAATTCAGCGTCCCAAACAATTGAATTCGAAGTTGTAAAAGGTCTTCAGCCCGTCATTTTCAAAGTGTACAACTATCCGAATCCGGTGAAAACAGGTACCACAATTAAAGTTGAGCACGACCGCCCGCAAACGATACTAAACACAACCATCGAAATTTTTGATTTTTCCGGACGAAAAATATGGCAGTTCGAACAAAATAACGCCGATGATGTACGTTGGGATTTACGGGGCACCGATGGTGTCAAGGTGAAATCGGGTATTTATTTCTACAAAGTAAGTATAAGCACCAATAACAGTGAAGTTTACTCCAAAACGAACAAAATATTTGTTTTGGAAGAATAAATTACAAACTCTGTATTTACATTAAATTTAAAATTGTATTTTTGCAAACCAAATAAAATGAAATGTGAAGATTTGTCAGCAGAACAGATAAACTTACAGGACAATATCTTCTTAACAAAAAACTTATGAGACGAACGTTTTTAGTTGTAATACTTTTTTTAGTAATAGCGCTTGGCGTTAAAGCCGTAGAACCAAATCCGATTTTCACAGCCGTACCTTCATTAACAATAGCGCCCGATGCCCGTGCCGGTGGTATGGGTGATATTGGTGCTGCCACAACTCCCGACGTTAATTCACAGTACTGGAATCCATCTAAATACGTTTTTATGGAAAGTGAGGCCGGTCTTTCGCTTTCATATACTCCGTGGTTGCGTTCGCTCGTTACTGACATCGATCTGATTTATGCTGCCGGATATTACAAATTTAATCCGCGTCAGGCCCTGAGTGCATCCATCCGTTATTTTTCGTTAGGCGACATTACTGTAATGGATGAGTTGGGCTCATACGAGTCGAGCTATGCCATTCATCCGCTCGAGATGGCAATGGATGTAGCTTACTCGCAGATGCTTTCCGAAAAGCTTTCGGCTTCTGCCGCTCTCCGGTTTATTTATTCCGACTTAAATAACGGAGCTACCGATGGTATGTATGCAGGAGTTTCGGTTGCTGCCGATGTGTCGGCTTATTACCGCACTCCGATAAATCTTACCACCGGAAAAGGACAGCTTGCTTTGGGTTTGAACCTGTCAAATCTTGGTTCTAAAATAACTTACGACAAAAACGCAACCAATAACTTTATTCCCACCAATTTACGTCTCGGCGGTTCGTTCGATTACGACATCGACGATTATCAACGGGTAAGTTTCAGTGCCGATGTAAACAAATTGCTTGTACCAACACCCAACGCAACTACCGACTTTAACAAAGTGTCGATGCTTTCGGGTGTATTTATGTCGTTCAACGATGCTGCGGGTGGAGCAAAAGAAGAACTGCAGGAGATTATGTGGTCGGCCGGTGTTGAATATGCCTACAACAAACAGTTTTTTGTTCGCGCCGGTTATTTTAACGAAAACGAATACAAGGGAAACCGTAAATACTTCACAGCAGGTGCAGGTTTTAAACTGAATGTTTTTCAGCTTGATGCAGGCTATGTAATCTCAACTTCGCAATCGAATCCGCTTGACCAAACACTTCGCTTCTCACTTTCGTTCGACTTGTTTGGCTTGAAGAATCTTGTTAAATAATTATCAATTGTCAATTATCAATTGTCAATTATGAATTCATTTCGTGTAGGTTTTGGATACGATGTACATGTTTTTGCCGAAAACCGCGACCTATGGTTGGGAGGTATAAAAATTGAACACAGCGTAGGTTTGTTGGGTCATTCCGATGCCGATGTATTAATTCATGCTCTGTGCGATGCACTTCTCGGCGCCGCCAATCTTCGCGATATCGGATTTCACTTCCCCGACACTGCAGGCGAATACAAAAACATTGACAGCAAAATCTTACTCAAAGATTGCATGATTCTGATTCGTGAAAAAGGCTACGAATTTGGAAATGCAGACTGCACTATTTGCGCCGAAGCTCCCAAAATCAATCCACATATTCCGGCAATGCAGGAATGCCTGGCTGGAGTTATGGGTGTGGATGCCGACTGTATCTCGATTAAGGCTACCACTTCCGAAAAAATGGGTTTTGTAGGACGCAAAGAGGGTATGGCAGCTTATGCCACTGTATTGATATACAAACAGTAGATTTCTTTCTGCTACAATAAATTGCTTGCCAGTTCCGACAGAAAACTGCGCTCACCTTTCAGTAAGTTGATGTGTGCAAACACATTCTGACCATGCATACGGTCGATCATATACACCAAACCATTCGAAAACATATCGAGATACGGAGAGTCAATTTGCTGAATGTCGCCAGTGAATACAATTTTTGTTCCTTCACCTGCGCGGGTGATTATGGTTTTTATTTCGTGAGGCGTCAGGTTTTGGGCTTCGTCGACAATAAAAAAAGTATCGGACAAACTTCTGCCGCGAATATACGCCAGCGCTTCAATCACCAGCTGTTCGTTACGCTGCATTTCTTCAATCTGACGAATTTCTTTTCCCTGATACGAAAAATTATGTTTTATCACATTCAGATTATCGAATAGGGGCTGCATGTAGGGCGCAATTTTTTGCTTTTCATCGCCCGGCAGAAATCCTAAATCCTTATTGGCCAAAGCCACAATAGGACGTGCAAGCAATATTTGTTTGTAACTCTCGTTTTTGTGCAAAGCTGCGGCAAGCGCAAGCAATGTTTTTCCCGTACCTGATTTTCCGGTAAGAGCCAC
>JAYRXP010000341.1:0-2554 GCA_041917395.1 Paludibacter sp. | reverse complement strand
GGATTTTCGTAATTGATCCATAACCCATAAAACACTGTCATTCACCGTACTTATTTCTGTGATCATACTTTCTTGACCAGTTAGCCGCGTATTCCAATCCTGCAGATTTGCTATCGGATTTGCATTAACGATTATACTAATCTTACTTACAGGGCTTTCTCCACAATCATTTATAGCTTTTACTGATATATCTCCCGATTTGGCAATATTTGTAAAATCTATACTTATTGAGTTTGTTGAACTTGTTCCAAAATAACCATTTGGCAATGTCCAAACGTATGATTTTGCATTTTCAACTGCTGCAATTGAGTATATTTGTGCTTTAGTTCCGGCACAAACAGTCGTATTACCAGAGATTGTTCCAATTGCACCAAGTAATGGTTTAACAATAACAGCAAGTTTTGATACTCCGCTGTATCCGCAATCATTTATTCCTTTAACTGTAATGTCTCCTGAAGCGGCTGTATTGCTATAATCAACCAGAATTGAATCTGATGTGCTTGAACCAGTTGCACCATCAGGAAGTGTCCATTCGTAGGTTTTTGCATATTTAATAGCTGGTACTTTATATACAATGCCCTTTTCTCCGGCACAAACTGAAGTTGAACCAACTATTTGATTTGCAGCGTAAATTGAATTTACACCTAAACTTAAAGCATAAATCTGATTATCATTCAATGCTTTATTGTAAATCCTGAATTCATCTAATGTCCCGTTCAATGGATACCAGGTATTACTATATTTACCAAAATACAAATCCTGTGAATTCGATCCCGATAAGTTAAAGGTCTGGTTCATAGTTGAGTCTTTTACTCCATTGATATAAACCGAATTGCCAGAAGGTGATATCACATACGCCACATGTATCCAGCCTCCAACTGTATAATCATCAACGCCCTTTGCTTTTGTTCCAATACTGTTATTGCTGCCTGCTGACCCCAAACCTGTGTATAATTTTTGTGTAGCTGAAGAAATTCCAGTGTTGTTATAAATTCCTGCCCAATCGGCACTTTTAGCAAAAACACAATGGTTTCCATATGGGACATTTCTACCATAACCATCCATGCCAGCAGCATTATCAAGCCGTAACCAATAAGCAAATGTAGCTTCGTTACTGAATTGAAGACTTGGACTATTTGGCACTTTAATTTGACCCTGATTATTGTAACCACCAAACTTAACTGCTTGTCCTGATACGCCCGGTACGTAACTTACTCCGCCCAATACCTGTGATGCATTGTTATTATTTCCGCTGGCATCATTTGCATTTCCGTTAAATGGATAATAAGCCACCAAACCAGTTGACAAATCGACGTTTATTGCTGTTCCGTTGTCAGGTAATGGTTTTATATTTATGAAAAGTTGAGTCGTATCGCCTGCGCCACAATCGTTTACAGCAGCCACAGCAATATATGATGAGTCAGCCTCACCAAAATCAACTGTGATAGAATTGGTTGTACTTGTACCATAAACTCTGTTTGGCAATGTCCAAACGTAACTTTTGGCACCCTGCACTTCGGGAACAGAATAAACGATTGACTTTTCACCTGCGCAAACCAGGGTACTTCCGGTTATTGGCGCAGGTTTTACGGGTTTTAAGTTTACCGCAATATCCACAAAGCTGGAGTCTCCTTCACCATATTCATTTACTCCGCGAACTGTAATTTTACCTGAAACAGCAGCTAATGAATAATCTACATTGATAGTTGGAGTTTTACTTGTACCACTTGCTCCTGTAGGCAAAGTCCAACGGTACGATGTAGCATTTGCAATTGCAGGCACTGAATAAGTAACACCAGCCTGCCCCTGACAAACAGTGGCATTGCCAGAAATTATGCCTGCAGCTGAAGGAAACGGTGTATCCTCGGCATACCAGCTTTCATGCCCTTCCAGCATATCATCTTTGTTGTCGGCTTGCAAATCATAAGCAGTTACAAGTACTGTGTCGTTTATTGATGCCGTTGGAAGATTGTAATTAGTTACATTGCCCAAATCCGTTGAATTTTCGAACTTAAATCCATCAAATTTACCATAATACAGCTTGTACCCTTTAATATCCGATTCAGGATTTGCATTCCAGGTATAGTTTATACCTACAGCAGCTTTCTCTTTACGGAAGTTTTGTGGAGGAGTTGTTGGAGCATCGGCATTCGGAGTAGTTAAATAATTATCATAAAGTACTTTGCCCAAATTCATGTCATTGTAATAATCCCAAATTTTGGTTTTTACAGCAGCAGTGTTAGAATTTCCTACGCCCCAGAAATTACTTTTAGCGTCAATATTTGTTGCGCCTGTATTTTTAATTGCGTACTGAGAATTGTTGATAAAATTTGAATTATTAATAGTCAATGCACTAGTTTGAAGTCCTATTCTATGATTCACAATGGAACTATTCGTAATTGTTCCAGTAACTGCATCCACACCTACACCGCCTAATTTGTTGTTATTGCCAATAAATTGAGAATTATCTATGTTTGAATTATTTAGTATTAAATTTATAGTCGAATCACATTTTATGACGCTATTTGAGATTTTAACTTGTCCGTAATAATTT
>JAYRXP010000340.1:0-2378 GCA_041917395.1 Paludibacter sp. | reverse complement strand
CTTTCAATTTGTCAACTTCCTGTCCGCCTTTACCGATAATGATACCGGGACGAGCTGTAAAAACAGTGATTGTTACAAATTTCAACGTACGTTCGATAATGATACGAGAAATACTTGCTTTAGCCAGACGGGCATTCAGGTATGTTCTGATTTTGTGATCTTCCAATATGGTATCACCATAATTGTTGCCACCGTACCAGTTTGAATCCCATCCACGGATAATTCCTAAGCGGTTACTTATCGGATTAATTTTTTGTCCCATCGAGCAATTAATTTTCGTTATCGTTAGTAATTTTAGTATCTACAAATAAGGTTACGTGGTTCGAACGTTTGCGAACACGATATCCACGTCCCTGTGGAGCAGTGCGTAAACGTTTCAACATTGTTGCTGAATCCACAAACACTTTACTTACATATAGTTCTACGTTATCAGCTTTTTGTTCGGTTTTGGCTTCCCAGTTCGAAATAGCTGATTTCAGTAATTTTTCTAATCTGCCAGAAGCTTCTTTCGACGAGAATTTCAGTACGCTTAACGCTTTGTTTACTTCCATTCCACGAATAAGGTCGGCCATAAGGCGCATCTTACGTGGAGATGTTGGTACGTCGTTTAGCTTAGCGAAATAAAGCGATTTGTTTGCTTCTTTTCTGGCATCGGCTGATATTTTTTTTCTTGCACCCATTTTCTTATGAAATGTTTATTTTTTCTTGTTTTAAAATTTCAATGGATTATTTCTTTTTACCACCGTGACCGCGGAAGTTACGAGTAGGCGAGAATTCACCTAACTTGTGACCAACCATATTTTCGGTTACGTAAACAGGTATGAATTTGTTTCCATTGTGAACTGCGATAGTGTGACCTACAAAATCAGGTGAAATCATTGTAGCGCGAGACCATGTTTTTACAACGGTTTTTTTACCGCTTTCATTCATGGCTAAGACTTTCTTCTCGAGCTTCAGATTTATAAAAGGTCCTTTTTTTAATGAACGGCTCATATTATTTACTTACTTTTTCTGATTATTTTTTCTTTCTTTCAATAATATACTGGCTCGACTGTTTCTTAGGAGCACGTGTTTTGTACCCTTTAGCTAACAAGCCTTTGCGAGAACGTGGGTGTCCTCCTGATGAACGACCTTCACCACCACCCATGGGGTGATCAACAGGGTTCATAGCTACACCACGTACACGTGGACGACGTCCTAACCAGCGTGAGCGACCTGCTTTACCTGATCTTTCAAGTGCATGATCCGAGTTACCTACTGTTCCGATTGTTGCTTTACATGTAGCAAGAATCTTACGAACTTCACCTGAAGGCAATTTGATAATTGCATATTTGTCTTCGCGCGATGTCAACTGAGCAAATGTACCGGCCGAACGAACCATAGCGGCTCCCTGACCCGGACGTAATTCAATGTTGTGAATTATCGTACCCAGTGGAATATTTTGCAAAGGCAATGTATTACCAACTTCAGGAGCAGCTTTTTCTCCCGAAAGAACTACCTGACCTACCTGCAATCCGTTTGGTGCAAGAATGTATGTTTTTTCACCATCAGCATAATAAAGCAATGCAATACGTGCCGAACGATTCGGATCGTACTCAATGCTTTTTACTGTGGCAGGAACACCATCTTTGTTGCGTTTAAAGTCAATTACTCTATATTTCTTCTTGTGACCGCCACCAATGTAGCGCATGGTCATTTTACCATCATGGTTACGACCTCCGGATTTACCTCCGCCTGTCACAAGAGATTTTTCTGGTGCACTCGCAGTAATTGTGTCGAATGTACCAATAATCTTGTGTCTTTGCCCCGGTGTTGTGGGGTTTAATTTACGTACAGCCATTTATATTTAATTTACTATTTAGCTATTTACAAATTACAATTTTTCATTTACCAGATACACGAAGTAAATGGTAAATGAAACAATCGCAACTATTATTTAGATGTTGCTATAAAAATCAATTTGTTCTCCGTCTTTAACTGTTACAATCGCCTTTTTGTAAGCCGATGTTTTTCCATTGATCACACCGCTTTTTGTAAAACGATTCTTTTTCTTTGGAGCTACAATTAATGTATTTACCTCTGTAACAGTAACGTTATACATTGCCTCTACAGCCTGCTTAATCTCAATCTTGTTAGCATCCTTCTGAACTTTAAAGCCATAGCGGTTTAGTTTCTCGCCCAGCTGAGTCATCTTTTCTGTAACGATTGGTTTTACTATAATTCCCATTTCTATACCTCCTTATGCTTTAAAAATTTGTTCGATTGCAGCTACCGATTCTTCAGTTAGCACTAAAGTCTTAGCATTAAGCACCGAGTAAGTGTTTAATTCTGAGACAGTTAAAACGTTAATGCCCGTTAAATTACGAGCCGACAAATAT
>JAYRXP010000339.1:0-3150 GCA_041917395.1 Paludibacter sp. | reverse complement strand
GTTTCCGCTTCATCGGTTGTACAGCCAACTATGCTGATAACAAATGCTGCCAGCAGTGTCTGAATTTTATATTTTAATGGTATCATATTTTTATGTTTTATAAATTACTATAAACTGAAAACTATTTTATTAATACGTGTCATTTTGAGGTATTTTCATCTCGTTGTTTGTGTCAATTTCAGTTTGTGGAATTGGCAATATCAAACGTTCTTTGATGTAAAATCGTTGTTCCGGTGGTTGAATAGGATTGTATTTTGAATAGGCTTTTGCCCAGTCGGTTACAAAAGTATGTTGAATCATTATCTCTAATGGTTTGTTTGGGTTGTCGTACGATTTTGCCATGCGCAATAAGTCGAACCAGCGTTGATTCTCAAAAGCTAATTCCAAACGTCGTTCGGCGTAAACGGCATCCAATGCCTCAATTTTTGAACCGAAAGGCCCAATGTCAGCTAATCCGGCTCTTGAGCGTATCTGATTTACATAAGTGTGTGCCGTTGCATGATTTCCATCTTGTGCTAAAACTTCGGCGTAGAGCAATACAACATCTGCATAACGAATTGCAATCCAATCGTTTTCGGCTTGCGAGGCTTGTGTCATACCGGTATCCATAAACTTAGCGATATAGGCAATGTTTGAAGTAGGCGATTTAACCCAGATTTTATAACAAACGTTTTTACGATTATCATTTCCATTAAAAGAGAAAAGACTATCAATTTCAGGTGTTGGTACATTGTAGCCGAGTGGTGTTCCTAATTTCAAGAACTGATTCGATGAACCAAGCGGTGCAAAGTTCGACCAAAATGTAGAGCCTATTCCCAAACTTCCTCCTTTGTAGCGAATGGCAAAAATAATTTCTTCGTTCATCTCGTTGGTTGTACTAAAAACTTTTGCGTACGCATCTGTGCCCGTGAGCAACTTGTGTTGCGGTGCAGCCATCACTTCCTCAAGTAATGTTTTAGCAAGTGCCAAATTCTGACTTCCACCTATCATCATGTATGTCTTTGCAAGCATAGACTTAGCAGCCCATTTGGTTATGCGCCCTTTTTCGGTTTCGGGATAGCTTGCTGGTGCCTGAGCAGCTGCTTTAATCAGGTCAGGAATGATAATTTCGTTGTAAATTTCGCTTACAGGCGAACGTGGAATTTTTTTTGCTTCGTTCGGACCTATCACTTTGGTTATTTTAAACATGTCGCCAAATAAATTTACCAATGTGTAGTAATGATAGGCGCGCATAAACAATAATTCAGCTTGGTATTGTGCACGTTGGCTTTCTATGGTAATGTATTTGTTATCGGCAACCGAGGGTAAAACTGTATTAATATTTGAAATATTTTGGAACGTTTTATACCAGTATGTTTGTAATAAAGGTAAACTTGGCGAAGTTCGGAATGATGCCACATCTGTTTGGTCGATGCGTGCAGTGGCACTTGAGCCGGTTCCATCCTGCCAGGTGTTGTCTGAACGAAGTTCGGTAAACACCCATTCGTCTTGCTGGACGGCCGCCATGCCATTGTAACATCCAATTACGCCTTGATTAATTCGCGTTGGAGTAGTGTAAAAATTAGCTGATGTAAGTGCCGATTCAGGAATTTCGGTCAGGAATTCTTCACAACCAGTGAATATTATGGTTGTTAATGCAATAATTAATATATTTATATTACGTTTCATTTGTCTGTTATTTTAAAATTTTGATAAATTAAAATGAAATATCAACACCTAGTGTAAATGTTCTGTTTAATGGAAATGCGCCACGTTGATAACCATCAATTAATGGACTTTCGTATTGTGATGCTGTTTTACGAGCTTCAGGATTTATCCCTCTGTAATCGGAAGCCATTATGTATATCAGATTTTGAGCTGAGAAATATACTCGTAAATCGGTCATTCTAATTGATTTTACTATTTTTGAAGGTAACTTATATCCTAAAGTAAAATCGCGTAAAGCGGCATACGAACCATCTTCGATACAATAATCGGTTAGCATTAAATCGCTACCGGCGGTGGTGGTTGAATAAACCGTTTTACTATCGCCCGGAAACATTGGACTCACATAACGATTTGTTGTATATGCTTTATTTAAACGGAGTTGTTCGTTGTAATTCACATTCCCATTTATAACATCGATACCCTGAACACCTTGCCACAAAAAGCTTAAATCAAAATCGTAAAATGTAAAAGTATTTGTTATACCCCAGTTGAAATCGGGGAATGGATCGCCTAAGACCACACGGTCATCGGCATCAATTTTATTGTCGTTGTTTGTGTTTTTAACTTTCAAACCTCCAACAACCGGAGCGAATTTTGAGTAGGTAAATGGGACTCCATTCTCATCTTTTAAAGCTTTGGCAGCTGCTACTTCTTCAAAAGTTGTCCAAACACCATCTGTCTGATATCCGAAGTATTGAATAGATGGCTTTCCTACCAATGCTCTGTACACTTCGTTTCGTTCGCCAAAGTTATCTTCTTTTTGTTTATCACCATAGTTTAATAAGGTGTTTTTGTTAGTGGATATATTGGCTGTAGTTTTCCAACTAAATTTTCGTTTAGTAATATTGGTTGATGTAACTTCTATTTCCCAACCGGTATTATTAACCTTACCTATATTGTTCCAATAGGTTGTGTGTCCGGTAATAAACATGGCCGGTTGTCCCAAAATCATACGGGAAGTATTGGAGTTATAATGCTCAATCGAAACATTTAGCTTGCTGTTAAATAATCCTACATCCAAACCAAAGTTTGCTTCAGCTAATCGCTCCCAGGTAATGTCAGGGTTTCCTAAAATATTATCGTTCGATGCCATTCCGGATGTCAATGATCCATTCCCACTTCCTAATGCATAGTTGTTTGTGTTTATTTTGTTCATAAAGGCATATTGCGGTATAGCATTATTACCGGTTAGACCATAACTGGCACGCAGTTTCAGGTTCGAAACCCAATCTAGATCCTTCATGAATTGTTCTTCTGAGGCTCTCCATCCAATGGAAGCTGCCGGAAACTGATCCCATTTATGTCCGGTTGCAAACAACGACGAGCCATCGGCACGCATGCTAAGCGAAGCTAAATATTTGCCTTTGTAATTGTAATTTATTCTTCCAATAAGCGACATAAGTGCCTCTGAATAGTAAAACGATGTTGTTCCCGGAATGGCAT
>JAYRXP010000338.1:0-14938 GCA_041917395.1 Paludibacter sp. | reverse complement strand
GCTGAAGAACGTAATCAGGCCACAGCAAAACTCTACAACGACCTCGGACTGGCAAGTTACGAAGCCATTGAAGCTTTTGTGGAGTATAAGATTGTTTGAGTTTTTACAATCTGTCATTATCTGATTTTGCAAATATACTGCCAGGATACATTAGGAATATATGTTTTTGTAAACACTCAAAACTAAGTTGTATTTTTTTGCAAAAGGAAATAGCAATTATGTTCCCTACAATGTAATAGGACAACTAATTGAAAACAAGACACTGTACGCTAAAAAATACCATGGAAAAGAAAAAATACAATACACCTCGTATCGAATGGATACCGCTCGACAACGAAATTTCGCTGGCACTTGAACCAGCTCCGCCTGTTGGGCCAGGTGAAACATTAAACAGTATTCAAAGTCCGTTTAAAGAGGAAACAGGTTTAGTTTAACAATATAGTTTTTTTGAGGTTAAGAAGCTACACCCCGCAACACAGTATGTGAAAATTCCTGTGTTGTGGTTTTTTTGTCTGAAATTATCATGAAAAAACACGAACAGGCGTGTTCTTCGTGTACCACGTTTTAAATTCTGCTACGCGTGCTTTGCTTACAATAATTTTTTCGGGTAATGTGATGAAAAGATTAATGGACAATTTGCTGCCAAACCAAATTGAAATGTCTTTGATAGCCTTGTGAGCCACAATGTATTGGCGGTTAGCTCTGAAAAAATGTACCGGATCAAGTTGTATATACAATTCATCGAGCGAACTGTCCATAATATAACTTTCCTTATCGGTAGTGATAGCTTTAGTCATTTTATTTTCGATACAGAAACAGGCAATTCTTTCGACAGACAAAGGCACCAATTTATCTTTGTAAGGAATCAGAAAGTGAGATTTGTAAATCTCTTTCGATTTTCTGAATGTTTCAAGCAGTTTACTTATGGCATCTGTCGGGTTGTTTGTTGATCCCAACTGCCGGAATTTAGTAATTGCCCGTTCAAAATTTTTCTTATTCAGGGGTTTGAGAAGATAATCGATACTGTTAACTTCGAAGGCTTTCAGAGCGTATTCGTCGTAGGCAGTGGTAAAAATCACCGGACATTTTATCTCTGTGTTTTCAAAAATTGAAAACGATGATCCGTCGGCCAAATGAATATCCATAAATATCAGATCGGGGGTAGGTTGAGATTGGAACCACTCTACGCTTTCTTCAACGCTTTGCAGTACGGTGATTACTTCGATGTCGGGCGCCAACTGATTAATGAGCCGTTGAAGATTTTGAGCGGCTATAAATTCATCTTCTACTATAACTGCTTTCATTTTGTGTTGTTTTTGTGCCGTTATGTTCGGGCAGTTGCTTTTGTAATGGGATTTCGACGCTGAAAACATCAGTTTTAGTTATAATTACTTCTTTCTGAAACAGCAACTCGTACCGTTCGGTAAGGTTGGCCAAACCGATACCTTCACCATGCTCGACACCGCTTTGGGGCTGTATTGCATTTGTAACCCCGATGCTGTCGTTGGGTGTTGTTTCAATTGTTATGAGCAGTGGATGTTTACTGCTGACCACATTGTGTTTGATTGCATTTTCAACTAATAATTGCAGGCTTACAGGAATGATATAATAGCTCCTGTATTTATCGTCGATATTGTACTGTATTTGTAAATTGTCGCCATAGCGTATCTTCATCAACAGGGCGTACGATTCGGTAAAGTCCAGTTCTTCGTCGAGATGCATGATTTCTTTGTTGCCGATTGTATAACGAAATACCTGCGACAAATTCTGCACATATTCATGAGCCCGTTCGTTGTCCATCCCAATCAATCCATCCAATGTGTTCAGCGAGTTGAAGAGGAAATGAGGGTTTACCTGATTTTTAAGTATTTCGTAGCGGATGCGGATATTGTCGGCTGTCAACCTTTCGTTTTCGAATAGTGTAAGCTGCCTTTCGTTAAAAGAGTAAAGCTGCGAAGTGGATAGCAAAACAATAGTGAGAACAATCAGATCCTTTACCAGATTCATGATAACAATGAGTCTGTCGGGCAGTAAATTTCCGGGAATAAAATGTAATTCAAAGCTGGTAAATGCAAAACTCAAGCCCAGCGTAATTACAATCGAACCTATCAAAATGTATAGAGCTTTACGGTGCTTGTGATAATTGAGCTTTAGTATTCCGAAAATAAACACATAAAGCAGATAAAACGACACCACATCGGCCACGAATCTGAAGAAAAGTTTTTCTGCATGGACGTTTTCAATGTTTTTACTATAGATTAATCCCAACAACAGTATGGCATTCAGAATAAAGCTGATAAAAACGGCAAGTTTTATAGCTGTCGTTTTCGAAAATGGACGAAAGGCCCTGTGTTTCATGTGTTAATAAATTGAGAGGATAAAAGTAATAAAAAAACAGCGACTACTCAATAAAAGTTTGCCGCTGTTTCTCTGAATTACAAAAACTAAAGTTATTATTACGAATAAGTGTCAGCAGAATTCACTTTGTAGTTGTCTGAGTTTTACTTTAGCGACAAGTTTCTTTCGGCGTCTGCTTCTCTTTTTTGCGGAAATGCGATCGAAAACATAGTAGATTATTGGCACTACTACCAGTGTGAGAATCATAGAGCTGGTAAGCCCTCCGATAATAACCCAACCCATACCGTTTTTTATTTCAGCTCCATCTCCCGAGCCCAACGCAATGGGTAACATACCGAAAATCATGGCGAAGGTTGTCATTAGAATAGGGCGTAAACGATCTTTCCCTGCTTCAATCAGAGCATTAAAGGTGCTTAAACCATCTTCTTTACGTATTTTGTTGGTGAAATCGACAAGTAAAATTGCATTTTTTGCTACCAACCCGATCAGTACTATCAAACCTATGATGCTGAAAATATCGAGATTGTGCATAGTCAGTGCCAGGGCTAAGAAGGCTCCGATCATGGCCAGTGGGATGGAGAACAATACAATGAGAGGGTCGGTAAGTGAGTTGTAGAGTACTACCATGATTAAGTAAATCAGCACGATAGCAGCAATAAAAGCAAAACCGAGACTGCCAAAAGCCGTTGATTGCTGTTCCATAGTGCCGCTTTTCTTCAGGTTGATGCCTTCCGGAATTTTACCTTCCAGCGCTTTTTCAATTTCGGCTCCCACAGTTCCTGAAGGACGGCCTACCACCATTGATTTTACAGTGATGGACGAAATACGGTCGGTGCGTTCAAGAGCCGAAGGGCCTAAGCCATAACCCACTTCAGCAAATTGTTTCAACTCAATCAGTTCTCCTTTTTTATTGATAAAAGTCAGTTTGGCCACATCCTCTGATTTAGTACGGTCGAAATTATCTACTCCGATACGGATCTTATATTCAGTGTTGTTCTCGGTGTATTTGCTGTTATCGTTACCGTTCAGTGCAGTACGAAGGGTCATGCCCACATCGCTTACGGATAAACCAAGTGCCGACATTTTTTCACGATCGAGTTTTATCTGCACCTCCTGACGGGGATCGTCAATCGAATATTTTACATCCGATGTTCCCGGGGTGCGTCTCACTACATCCATTACCATAGCTGCTGTTTCGAGTACTTTTTCATACTCTGTTCCCTGTATCACCAGTTGTACCGGTTCCTGACCACCTCCTCCAAGCGTAGTTACCGAGGCACGTACTCTAACTCCGGGAATCTGTTTCATAATTTTTTCCCTGGTTATATTGGCACAGTCCTGTACACTCAATTTACGTTTGTTCTTGTCCACCATTTTTACGGTAATCGTCGTTACGTTGTTTTTTGTTGTCCTCATGTCCATACCTACATTGGTATATACACGTTGCACTTCAGGAATGCTATTGATGATTTTCTCAGCTTCCATTGTGATCTGATTGTTTTGGTAAACAGTTACCTGAGGATTCATGTCGAGTGTTACAGTATATTCGCCCTGGTCGGTGTTTGGTACAAACGAAAAACCGATAAATCCGTTGGTAAACAGTGTGAACGAGGCAAAGAAAATTGTAAGTGTACCCAATAACACAGTCACTTTGTGTTTCAAACCCCAGGTCAGAATGCCTGCATACCATTCTTTCAGTGCGTCAAATGCATTTTCGACGAAACGTGAAAACCGACCTGAAAGTGTGGGGCGCGTATCGTCAGGGATGTTGCCGAAACGTGACATTAATAGTGGTGTGACGGTAAATGAAACCAGCAAACTGCACAAAGTTGCAATAATAATCGGAGTGGCAAATTCTTTCAGCACATTGCCTATCATACCGCCGCTTAATGCTAATGGTAAAAATACAACCACAATCACCATGGTAATGGCCATGGCGGTAAACATAATCTGTTTACATCCGTCGATAGCGGCTCTCCATTTGCTTTTGCCTTTTTCCATGTGGGTAAACATATTTTCGATCACTACGATGGAGTCGTCAACCAAAATACCTACTACAAGCGACAATGCCATTAGCGACATCATGTTGAGTGAATAACCAAGCAAATACATGCCTATAAAGGCCGGAATGATGGAAAGAGGAACGGCTACCATAACAATAAGTGCACTTCGCACATTGTGCAGGAAAATAAAACATACAAATGCAACGATCAAAATGGCCAGAACAAGGTCGATGACAACCGAGTGTGCCGATGCGTTAATGAAAACAGAATCGTCGGTGGCAATATCAAATTTTACGTTTTGCGCAGCATATTCTTTTTCTACGGCTTTCAATTCTTTTTTTGCCATATCGGCAACCAGCACTGCATTGGCATCATTCTGTTTCTGAATGGAAATACCTATGGCGTCTTTGCCATCGATACGGTTGATGAGTTTTTGTTCGGCTACGCCATCTTCCACCTCAGCCACGTCCATCACTTTTATTTTTCCTCCGTTGGGAGTAGTGGCAATTACGGTGTTACGCAGTTCGGTAAGACTCGAGTATTTGGCAGCTAAACGGACAGAATATACCTGTTCGGCATTTTCCACATTTCCGGCCGGAATCTCCATATTTGCAGTTTGAATGGACGAAAGGACCTGCAGTACAGAAAGTTTGTAGGCTTTGAGTTTTTCAGCATCTATATTCACCCTTATCTGACGCTCTTTTCCTCCTGTAAGTTTTACGGCTCCCACACCCGGAAGTTTTGCCAGACGGGGTTGAATACGATCCTCTACCAGTTTGTAAAATTCGGCCGATGGCATTGTTGAAGACGCTGCAACACTCATAATTGATTTTTCATCCGGAGCAATCTTACTTATGGAAGGATCCTTTACATCGGCCGAAAGAGTGGATTTTATTGCAGATATTTTACGTTGCGCTTCCTGCACAGCAAGGTTGGCATCAGCACCGGCATTCAGTTCGATCGCCACTACTGATACGCCTTCCATAGAGGTAGAACTGATTTTTTTCAGGTTTTCGAGTGTTGAAAGCGCATCCTCAATCTTTTTGGTTACTGATGTTTCCACCTCGGATGCTCCTGCACCGGGGTAAACCGTTTGTACCGTGAGCATAGGCAACTCAAACTTAGGCATTAAGTTGAGTTTGAGGTTGGTGTAGGATATTATTCCTCCAATAGTTAGTAAAGCGAAGATTACGCCGACTATCAAAGGTTTTTTTATAGAAGTTTCTACTATTGACATGACAATTGTTTTGTTTAAGAAATTAATTCAGAATGGCAACTTTTGAACCATCTGTTAAGTTGATCTGACCATTGGTAACTACATTGTCACCTTCGTTAAGGCCGGCAATAACTTCAAGATTTGAATTAAATGTGCGGCCGGTACTGATCTTGATCAATTTTACTTCATTGTTGGTTACTACATATACTGAGGGATCTTTTACGCTGCTTACTATGGCATCACGTGGAATCATCAGTGCTTTTCCACTTTTGCTCATATTCACGCTTACATTAACATATGTTCCGGCTTTCAGCTGGTTTTTTCCGCTGTTCGGAATAATAATTTCTACCGGATAAGTGTGCGAAGTACTTGCTTTTGGACTTATGTTGGATATTTTTCCAGATAAACTGACGCCGGTATGAACATCGGCAATTATATTTACAAGTTGTCCTTCCTTTAGCTCGTAAGCATTTGATTCTGAAACTTCCAGGATAACTTTAAGTTGCGAAATATCGGCTATTCCCGCAATTACACTTCCGGGATTTACGAAGGCTCCGAGTTCTGTATTCTGAGTGGTAATATAGCCGCTGAACGGAGCGGTAATTTTCGTGTCATCCCACTGCTTTTTCGCATTTTCGAGTTGTATCGAGGCATTATCGAAAGCCATTCTTATGTCGCGAAGCTGTGTGTCAGAAATGGCATCTCCCTTACGCAATGTGCTGTAACGATTGAGGTCGTCTTTACACTTTTCGTAGTTCAGCTTTGCATTTTCGTAGGCCAAACGTTTGTATGTATCATCAATTTTGGCAAGAATCTTACCTTTGGTTACATAATCTCCCATTTTAAAATTTACCTGTACGATTTTTCCGGCACTTTCCGAAGCAATATTAACTTCTTTACAGGCCTGAGTGGTACCTACCAGTGCGAGGTTTGCATTTGTTTCGGTCATTTTAGCCGAAGCTACTGTGACGCTTACTTCGCTCTGAGTTGTTTTTACTTCTTTGTTGCTATCGATTGTTTTTTTATTCGAAGCGAGTGTCCATGTCATAATTCCCAACAGTAACACGACTGTTACACTTGCAATTATCGTTTTCTTTTTCATTTTATACCTTATTAATATTTTGTTGAATTAAATTTTATTGAATTGAGTAGTTTGAATATTACCTGTTGAACAGTTGTTTGATGTCTCCGTTAATCGACATGATTTTGAGTTCGGCTTCCTTGAAATTGTATAATGCAGTCAGATAGCCACCCTGCGCACTGCTAAGGCTCATTTCATCCTGTAGCAAGCTGCTCATGGTTGCCAGTCCTTCATTATATTTCAGGGCAGTTTCTTTATATACTTTTTCTGCTAATCCAAGGTTCATTTTTTGCCGACGAACGATGTCCTTATTGTTCATGTAATTGTTCAGTGCATTTTTATAATTCATGTTGAAGTTTTCTTTTGTGCTTTCGAGTGTGGCTTCTGTTTTTTGCAAATCCATTGTGGCCTGACGCGATTTTGAACGTTTCTCAAATCCATCGAACACTGGTACTGAGAGATTTAATGATATATTTGACATTGGATACCATTTATTCGCATCACCGCTTTGGAAATAAGTGTTGAAGTCTTTGCGAAGTCCCTGATAGGCAAATTGTCCTGATAACGAAAGAGAGGGTTGATAGCCCTTGTTAATCAGCTTTTTGTTTAAAATATTCAGCTCTTTCTGAGATTCGAGCATGCGAATATTAACGTGATTTGAAAACTCTGATTGAAGTAGGGGTTCGTTTACTAATAATGGCATTGAAGCTGTGTCGGTCAACACAATATTTTGTTCTACTGGTAAATCAAGCATGTACTTTATCATGTTCAGTTGCTGTTCCTGAGCCAATCGCGTATTGCTTTGCTGTGTGTACAGATTTTCGAGGTTTACGTTGATACGGTCGAGGTCAAGCTGCTTTCCGATGCCGTTTTCCACTACTATTCCGGTTATTTCACGTAAGCGCTCGGTACGCCTGATGTTTTGACTAATCAACTTGTATTGTTCGGAAGTGGTCTGGCTCAGCGCGTAAAGTTTAGCCACTTCGAATGCAATTTCTTCGCTCGCTTTTTCAACACTCAGACTACTTAACTCAGCTGTTTTTTTTGTTAACTTCAGGGCTGTAAATGCTGTTTGGTTATACAAAATCTGGCTGATGCCTACTGCAGCGCTCGTATTGAACTGACTTCCCATTTGTACGGGTATACTGGTGCCTGGTTTGCCCAGAAACTCACCCGGAAGCACGGTGGTCGGTAACTCAATATTGTCGGTAAAACCAGCACTGATATTTATTTTGGGTAATAATGCTGCACGTGCTTCTTCTTTTTTATAATTACTTTTTTTGTTTTCGATGCGCGATGTTTTTACGCTGATGTTTCTGTCTATAGCCATTTGTACGCATTGTTGTAGTGTGAGTTCAGTAATTTTGCCTTCTTGCCCACAGACGATCTGACCTCCCAAAAGTATCAATGCAAATAAAATAATGTTTCCTTTCATGTTTTGATAATCTAATTTTACGTTGCAAAATTATGTTCAAAAACATGCTGTCGGAATTCACATCATGTTGAAATGGAAATTTTGAACTTTGAACTTCCTTTTTCGGACTTTGAAATGGATATGAATCATCAAAAAAAATGATTTTTCAAAGGATTGTAAGATGACTAAACCCCGATATGAATGCTAAAAACAATTCGTATCGGGGCTAAATAAGATTAGTAAATCAAGAAAGTCTTGTTACGTATTTATTTTTCCATCTTTCATCTCAATAACTCTGTCGGAGAGTAGAGCGAGTTCCTTATCGTGTGTGACGATGACGATGGTGAGGCCAAATTTGTCGCGTAGTTCGAACAGAAGTTTGTGCAGTTCTTCCTTGTTTTTGCTGTCCAGACTACCCGACGGCTCGTCGGCCAAAATGACCGAAGGCTGATTGATAAGTGCACGTGCAACTGCCACACGCTGTTTTTCGCCACCCGAAAGTTCCGAAGGTTTGTGGTTCAGGCGTTCGCTTAGTCCCAGGTAATCCAACAGTTCTTTGGCCCGTGCAGTAGCTTTTTTTGAATCTGTGCGGGCAATAAGTGCCGGAATCATTACGTTTTCCAAAGCATTGAACTCAGGCAGCAACTGATGAAACTGAAAAATAAAGCCGATGCGACGATTGCGAAATGCGGCTAATTCACGTTCGTTGAGTTTCGAAAAATCGACGCCATCGATGCATATTTCACCACTATCGGGTTTGTCGAGTGTGCCAATTAACTGCAAAAGAGTCGTTTTGCCGGCTCCGCTTGGGCCCACAATCGACACAATTTCGCTTTTAGCTATTTCCAAACTTACGCCCCTGAGGACTTCGAGGGTATCGAAACTTTTGTGAATGTCTTTTACGTGTATCATCACTGTTTTTTTTGCAAAGTTATTTGTTTAAAACGATATTGAAAGAAAATAATTCCAAAAAATGTATCTTTGCATGTAAAATTGGTTTTCCTTGCGCGAAATAATTTGTATAAAATGACTGATAACGACTTTGGAAATGTAGAGTTTGTGCGAAATATGCGTTCCAAATACATTAGGGCGCGTATCAGGGTCGATGGACTTTCGGTTTCGCTGCCTGCAGGAGCAACAGAGGAAGATGCGTTGCGTTTTTTGAAGTCGAAGAAAAGAAGTATTTTAGCAAAGCAAAACAAACTTCGCGTAAAGGCTGAGCATCATCCGTTGAAACTTGGGTTCGACACAACGATAACGACACTTACCTTTAGTGTCGAAGTGAAACTGGTAGAGCGGAAAGATATATTTATGGCAATGAAAGCTGGTGTGCTTAGTATTGAGTTTCCGGTGCGTGCCGATTTGCAAACCGATATTTCGCAAAAACAATGCTGGAATGGGATTAATTATTTTTTACGCAAAGAGGCCAAACGGCTTTTGCCCGAACGCACAAAGCAGCTGGCCGGAAAATTTGGTTTTCATTATGCCGATGTAAAAATACAGTCAGCCAAAACCCGTTGGGGAAGTTGTTCACGTTCGCGAAGTATTAATCTTTCCATGTTTCTGATGTTGTTGCCTCCGCACCTTGTTGATTATGTGATACTTCACGAACTATGTCATACCAAAGAGATGAACCACGGAGATAAATTCTGGGCATGGATGGACAGAGTAACCGATAATAAAAGTAAAGAACTGCGAGCCGAATTAAAAAAATACAATATGCCATGATTACAACAAAGCCTTTTACGTTCGACAGGGTTATACGCCTGCTGATAGGATTAACTGTTTTGGTGCTCATTTTTTTGCTGGTCAAACGACTAAGCAATGTTTTGCTTCCGTTTATGATTGCCTGGCTGCTGGCATACATGCTCGACCCGGTTGTCCGGTTTTTTCAGTACAGATTAAGAATACGAAACCGGTTGATATCCGTTGTGCTGACCATTGTACTTGCTGCCGGTGTCATTACGGGACTTGGGTTCATAATTATACCGTTAATGAGCAGTGAAATTGCAAAATTATACGAAATTACCAATGCTTATTCTAAAAATCTGAATATTGATACATTTTTGCCTGTTTCGTGGCAAAACGAAATAAGCCGCTATTTTTTGTCGCTCGATGTGCAGAGTTTGCTTCAGAACCAGAATATCCTTGATTTTCTGAAAAAAGTGGCTCCTCAGATTTGGGAGATTCTGAATGGCTCGATAAGCATGTTGATTGGACTTACGGTGGTCATTATTGTGTTTTTGTATATGTTTTTTATTCTTTTGGAATATGAGCGCGTTACCGAAGGAATGATAAAAATTATTCCTCAAAAATACCGTCCGCTGATAACTGAGATTTTGCACGATCTTGAAGTAGGCATGAACCGTTATTTCCGCGGGCAGGCACTGGTTTCGTTCATCGTGGGAGTGCTTTTTGCCATAGGTTTCAGCATTGTCGGATTGCCAATGGCCATTTTCTTTGGGTTATTCTGCGGATTACTGACTATGGTTCCTTATCTGAAAGTAGTCGCGATACTACCGGCTGCTCTTCTGGCATTTTTGCAATCGGTGGAAACAAATCAGAATTACAGCTCTATTCTTATCGGAATAGTCATCGTTTTTATTGCTATTCAGGCAATTGAGGATTTGCTGTTGGTGCCCGGAATAATGGGTAAGGTAACCGGACTAAATCCTGCTGTCATTATGCTCGCTTTATCAATATGGGGCTCGCTCATGGGTATGTTGGGGCTGATTATTGCACTTCCGCTCACCACACTTGTCATTTCGTATTACAAGCGTTTCGTTCTGAATATTGAGCCCGACCATTCCGGAGAAAATGAAAAACATACCTGAATCTGTTTTTTTCGGGTATGTTTTAAATCAGTTATTTCAGTAATAATTTTGAACTGAAGTATTTTCCCGTTGTTTGGGATAAAACCTGTACAATGTACATTCCCGAAGCCAGGTTGTTGCGCTCCATCTGTACCCGATTGCCCGAAAAGTTGCTTTTTCGAAGTAGTTTTCCATCCAGATCTGTTATTGTCATCACAAATCCACCATCATCGACGATGTTTGGCAGTTCAACAACAAACCTGTCGACGGCGGGTTGCGGGTAGACACTCATCCTTAGTGTCGGTTGTGTTTGTTCAATCGAAGTCGGAGCGCAATCCACATTTGTTACCGTAAGTTTATTTCCGCTCAAACCTGCTGTCTGATAGCAGGTGTTTTGAGCAACATCCATTATATCGACAGTTTGCGGATTTCCGTTTTTGCTGAAAATTACATTTATTTTCCATATTGATTGGTTGAATGTATAGGAATACCAGTTGTTCCCGAGTTCTGTCATTGCCTGTCCGGGCCAGCTGTTGAAAATATTTCCGCTGTCGTTCCATGCCCAAATGTTTACGCCGCTTGTGCCCCAGTCAGCCGGTTTTTTAAACTTAACAGTTATCGGATTGGGGTTTGGATTCGGATTAACAGTTCCACCGTTGTCGCCCGTTCCCACATACACGTGTTGTATCGGGGTTCGGAATATATTTCCTTTGCTGTCCACTGCCTCAACGTAGTAATCAATCAGTTTATCTTTGTAACCTTTCACTTCGGCAAAGCACAAATCGGCTTTAGCCGCTGGCTGAATGAAAAAGTTGAGTTGTGGATCGGCTGTCGGATCAGCTGCCATTGGTTGGCGGGTCATTTCTACCGTTTCCCAGGCCCCGACATCGCTGCCTCCACTATACGTTTTGTTATGTGCAAAACCTGCCGGAAGTATTCCATCTGCATCTAATCTGTATTTGAGTTTAACGGAGTTTATGCCACTGACGTCGTAAGCAAATGTCCATACATGAAAATCGCTGGCGTAATTTACTTTTTTATAGCCGGTTATTGGTCCGAATCCGGTGGAGCCGGGGTTGTACGGGAATCGCTGTGGAATAAAAACCGATGGTGGTGTATTGTCTGTTCCCGGTTTTGCATCAATAACTTTTCGTGCATAATCGATGGCAATATTACCTGTTAACGATGGTTTTACTTCCATATCTTCGGCTTTGCCGTAATACATGAAACCCGAATTCAGTCCACCAAAATAGAAATGCCATGCTTTCTCGGCATTTGTAGCATTTGTACCACCTTCGGCAATATACTGACTTCGCAGACTTCCACTTTCGAGATCCTCGGCCATTGTAACATAATTTTCGGTGGCAGTTATTACAGCCCAGTTGCGGGCGTCTTCCGTCCATCCATTCGGATCAAAGCGATAGTCTGTTTTGGAATATAGCGGCCATAGCCAGTTTATAAATTGCGGATGACCCCAATCGCTTTCTGCATTCACCCAGGCTCCATCTTCCACTTTTACAATATCGTCGGCAGGTGTGGGATGGTCTTTCAGAAACTGCTGAATTGTGGTGGGCCGATAGCCCGAAGACGCAGCAGAACCGGTGAATGAAGGTACTGCTTCGTTGTAATAACTGCTGCCTCCGCCCCATGCGTTGTCGCCATCGTGCGCCAGCAATACGATACTCGGACGTGTTGTATCCGAAAATGGTTCAATTTTCGATTGCACATCACTTACATTAGCGCCGCTGTACCCGTCGATATAACTGATGTAATTACACATGGGAACCACATCAATTTTATAGGCAGTGCCGGTCGAAGGGTCAATGTATTGCGCTTTGTGTGTTTGATAGCAGTAGGGTGCTGCCAATCGGCTTCCACGGCCATCTATCACGCCGTCGTACCAGTTTGTACCTTTGGTGCTTACCTGATCGGCAAGGTTGGGAGCTTCAATATTTCCATTAATATTATAGGGGTGCACATAGTCCGAAAGTGTTCGGGCTAAATGACTGTTGGCTATTATCGACCACTCGATGCCACATTCCACGAGCGATTTAATTATTCGTTCCGAGAATGCACCTTCAGCAGGCCAGTAACCTTTCGATGTGTAACCGTAATATTTATTGGCTACATATTGGTAAGCTTTTATTTGTTTTACCAGAGTTCGTTCGCTTACGAGTGGCGACAGCGCGTGGTCGTATGTAAAATTAACCACATCCAAACGGGGATAGTTGCCGGATGTTTTCCAACCGATTGCTTCTTTGTACGAATTCATCCAGCCTGACGAATAACCCCACTGATTTTTTGTGCCGAGCGACTGTATGTTTTCCATCAATCCTGCCGATATGCTTAGCTGTGCACCGGCATCGGGAAGATATTTTATGCTGTTCACCGCATTGCGGGGAGTGAATTGATAGGCTTGTACACGATCGGCTTTTGAAAAAATTTCCTGTAAATCATTGGTGGGGTGAGCCACAGAACTGCCTGCGTACATATTTTGTCCCGACATTTTAAGGCGGTGCGATTCTTCGGCAAACTGCTTCGATTCGGGTTTATCTTTACTTTTATCGGCCCAGTACACCGGCTGATCCATGTGCCAGAGATAGGTTGTGTACACTTTTTGAGCACTTGTTTGCACTGTAAAAAGAGCAAGTAGCAGATATAAGGTAAACGTTTGTTTCATTTTCGTGGCATTCCATTATTTTGAATCTACAAATTAAGTCCGTAAAATGTGTTTTAGCAAGAAAATTATGTTAAGAATAAAATCATGCACACGCAAACGTTTGTTTTTGTGGGCTTAATCGGAAAAAATTAAGCGTTTGAGAATAAAAAACTTTAAGCAATCTGTATTTTTTATAGAAAAATAAATATCTTTGCGTCAATCAATCCTATTATTCATTTTTATGTAATTGAATATGCCGGCACCTGTAAAGAAAACCCGCAAACCACGCAGAACAAAAGCCGCTATCGAACAGGCTGTTATGGATGCTGTAAATGCACTGATTGAAGAAGTTGGATTTAATAAAGTTACCCTTACCGGTATTGCTGCACGCGCTCAGATTGAACCTACCGTTTTTTACCGCCGTTATTCAAATCTGGACGAATTGTTCGAGATTTATACCCACAAATACGACTATTGGCTGGCAGGTATTGCAGAGCTTATGCCTCAGGACATGAGCGATGAAGAAAGTATGAAGTGGATTTTACTTAATCTGACAAGGGCACTTCACAAAAACCGCGGCATGCAGCAATTGCTGATTTGGGAACTTTCGGATGATAATCCTGTAACAAGGCGAACTGCTGCCCTGCGCGAAAAAATTAATGAAACGCTTATAAGAGAGCTTGAGAAACGATTCGAAAACACAGGTGTGGATTTAAGTGTATTAGCCGCTCTTATTATTTCCGGCATTTATTATCTTATTCTGCACCGCAATATGTCCACTTTTTGTAATGTGGATTTTTCGTCAAAATCAGGTCGTGAACGCCTCGAGAAGACAATCGATCAGTTGGTGAGTATACTTTTTGCCACCATGCGTGCACAACAGGCTGCTGCGTTGGAAACTGCCTGACGTTATCATTTTGCATTGATATAAAAAAGCCCGAAGGTAAATTTTTCACCTTCGGGCTTCTGTTTTTTGTCATTTATTTATCAAAACGGAAGATCGTCTGTTGCAGGAGGTGGAGCATCCTGTGCTGCCGGAGCCGGAGCTGAAACCGGAGCTTCGCCGCTTTCGGCTTTTTTCCCTAACAGTTGAATCGTCTCTGCATATATTTCGGTAACGTAACGCTTTACACCATCTTTTTCGTAGGTGCGTGTCTGGATTTTACCTTCAACATAAATTTGAGAACCTTTTTTGATAAATTTTTCGGCCAGTGTAGCCAATCCGCGCCAGGCAACAATATTGTGCCATTCGGTGCGTTCGGGTACCTGGGTACCGTTTTGAAGCGTATAAGCACGCTCGGTAGTAGCCAGTGTGAGATTTGCTACTGCAACGTCTTTCTCAAGATAACGAACTTCGGGGTCTTTACCCACATTCCCAACAAGAATTACTTTGT
>JAYRXP010000337.1:0-1635 GCA_041917395.1 Paludibacter sp. | reverse complement strand
TCCGGTTTGTATGCACAATGTTCCTGCTGATAAAGTATTCCGTCCGAGCGCATGGGCTGCATTCGGTATGGATGCCGAAGGTGCTGACTATCGTGCCTGTCAGACTTACGGTCCATTGTACAAATAACATAACTTTTTAAACACGCAAAATCCCTGTCCCCGTATCCTGTTTTACCGCAACTAAAACAGAATCACCGCAACTGATTCCCATTTTGCGGGGGCAGGGATTTTTTCTCAAAAAACGAACTTACAATGTCAAAAAGTAAGGTTACAAAAAACAAACCCCATTACCTGAATTAAAACGCAACAATTTTTCTAACTGTTAATTTACAAGCATTTACACAGCAACTATTTATATCATTTCTATACATTCAGAAAAAATATAAATCACAGCATTCCCTCGTATTCCCCGATAAATATTTTTTTCAATATCAAAAAATGAAGCTATAAAGTCAATATTTACAATCATCATTGCAACTTATTGAATTACCTTTGCCGCAACATTTAAATTGTATATGAAGAAACAATCATTTTTAGCATTCGATCTCGGAGCCACAAGTGGCCGTTCCATTCTTGGAAGTATCGAAAATGGTCGCCTTCAAATGAAGGAACTGACCCGTTTCCCCAATCAGATTCTGCAAATCGGAGAACATTTTCACTGGAACATTTACTCATTATTCGAACATTTTAAAGCTGGTCTTCAGGCTGCAAAAAACGAAGGAGTTGAAATCACTTCAATAGGTATTGATACCTGGGGAGTAGATTTCGCTTTGATTGCCGAAGATGGTTCTATACTCGGGGCTCCTTACGCATACCGCGACCCGCACACAGTTGGCGCACCCGAAAAATACTTCGAAATTGTTCCCCGCGAAAAAGTGTACGACCTTACCGGAATTCAGGTAATGAATTTCAATAGTTTGTATCAGCTTTTTGCTTTATCGCAGGCTAACAATTCGCTGCTAAAAGCAACAAAAGAAATTTTATTTATGCCTGATGCATTGGCTTATATGCTTACAGGCAATAAAGTAGTGGAATACACCATTGCTTCCACCTCTCAGATTTTAAATCCACGTACCAAACAATTCGATTCCGAACTGCTCGAAAAAGCAGGCGTTTCTCCTTCTATTTTGGGCGAAATTGTTATGCCGGGTCATTTAATTGGTACCTTGCGCGACGAATTGGCAGAAGAAAGCGAACTTGGTAAAGTAAATGTGGTTGCCGTGGCTGGTCACGATACCGGTGCAGCAGTTGCCGCTGTACCTGCTGCCAACGAGAACTTTGCTTATCTCAGCTCGGGAACCTGGTCGTTGATGGGTATTGAAGTGAAAGATCCGATTATCAACGAAAAAACATCTGCGTTGAATTTTACAAACGAAGGTGGTGTTGAAGGTACAACCCGTTTCCTGAAAAATATTACGGGCATGTGGTTGCTCGAACAATGTCTGAAAGAATGGAAAAAACAGGGTATTACCTATGCTTATGAAAAACTAGTACAAATGGCCGGTACGGTCGAAGCATTTAAATGTGCAGTTGATCCTGATCATGTTAGTTTTGCAAATCCGGTAAGCATGACAAAAGCTATTGTTGATTATTGTACAGCAACCGGACAGGCAGCTCCTGCAAGTCATGCCGAAT
>JAYRXP010000336.1:0-5995 GCA_041917395.1 Paludibacter sp. | reverse complement strand
CACGCTCCGCCTGTGTAAAAGTACTGGCATTTACCTGTTTGTCGTATTTCTCGGCATACAATTTCTGTTTGCTGGGCAATACGTAATTGATAGGCGTGTAGATAGAAAGATTCAGCAACATCAGTTGCTCGGCTATACTATGGTAATTCAGTGTATTATTCTCGGTCAGTGGACTCTGAATGGATACAGGTTTGTTCCGCACAGGGAATTTACCAATAGCTGTAGTGTCATAGTAAGTAGTTATATGTTTTCGCGAACGGGCAATGGTCAGACTATCCAACAATTCGAAGAAGTCAAAGTCCAGACGCTCCAACAAGCTTTCAGTGGTGCGGTTGTCGCTCGGAAACTTCGACCATATATTGAAAGCCGTTTGAGCACGTTTAAAAATTTCATCTACCCCACGTTCCGTATCTAATTTATCATCAATGTTTTTTGCATAGCCCTCGTAGGCTAATGCCAATTGATTTTTCAGATCGTTGAAACGGTTATTTACCGGCGTTGCCGAAAGCATCAGCACTTTGGTTTCAATACCTTCCTGAATTACTTTACGCAATAACTTCTGGTAGCGGTTTTCACGACCTACAATGGTATTGTTGTTCCTGAAATTATGCGATTCGTCAATCACGATCAACCCATAATTTCCCCAGTTTACATTTTCCAGATTGCGCCCGTTGCTTATGCCCCGTTCCCGCGATAAATCGGTATGAAACAACACATCGTACCGGAAACGGTCGGCATGAAGCGGGTTGTTTTTGTCGTTATTGCAATATACATTCCAGTTGTCGGCAAGCTTTTTCGGACAAAGCACCAACACATCTTTGTTACGCTTTTCGTAGTATTTAATAATGCCCAGGGCAGTAAATGTTTTACCCAAACCCACACTGTCGGCCACTATACAGCCATTATATTTTTCCAGTTTATTAATAGCACCAATAACGGCATCCTGCTGAAAATTGTAGAGCTTGTTCCAGATAACCGTTTCTTTAAAACCTACGCCATCGTTGGGCATTGTATCAGTAGATATATCTTTCAGAAAATCGTTGAAGATATTATAAAGCGTCACAAAGTAGATAAACTCAGGACTGTTTTCTTTGTAACTTGTTTCCAGAAATGCCAATACTTGCTGTGTTACATCCTGTATTTGCTCCTTGTCGTTCCAAATCTGATTAAACAGCTCCATATACTGTCCGCTTACAGGATAGTCGAATTTATGAACGAATGACGTAAACCGGTTGGATGGTGTAGTTCCCAAATCGGTAGTTGTAAAACCTGCTACAGGCGAATAAACCAAATCATCTGTTCCCTGTTTGCCCACATGTATCATACCGCTGATGGGTTTATCTGGCTGAGTATTCGACTTAAAAGTTACCTTGCGACGTATCCACTCGCTACACTCACGGGCGATAGCCCGTTGATTGAGTTCATTCTTCAACCGCAACTCAAACTCACCACCACACAAGTGCTGTTCGTTGTAGATATTCGGGATATAATACTCCCTCATTTCGGGTTTCAAACTATCGGACACAAACACCGGCGAAGTAAAGATAAAGCGCAGTTCATCCAACTCTTTCAGTTCCTTTTTCAAGGCTTCAAAAGCATAAATGGAAAAAGTGGAAGCAGCTACCGATAGCTTGTTTCCACGTTCCATGTCCTTTTTTAGCTCGTCGCCTAAGCGGGTGTTTATGTTGTCGATTAGATTCATTCTTTCTGCTATTTGTTATTTAGGTTTTTGATCTCTTTATCAAAATCGCTTTCGTAGTTTTTGTCCTGAATAACCCGAAACTTATCGTATTCCTGCTCGGCTTTGAGCTTTGCTTCCAGCATACTAACTTTGCCTTTGTTTTTTAAAATAGGATAATTGGATAATTCCAAAAAACCATCCATAAACTTCACCCATTGCTGCATATTGAAAGCTATTCCGCGCTGTGCATTATTTTCGGCCAAATCCAGATAGGCCGAAACAATACGATTCAGTTCTGCTACATGCTGATGCGATAAATAGTTTTTTGCAACCGCCACATCGCTTTTCAGAATTTTACCATCAGGAGCTGCTTTCCAAGTTTTAAGTCCCATAAACAGTTTGGTGGCATCGGCTTCGGTATAAATTATCTCGGCAGCTGTTTGCCCTGTTATTGCCCAATGCAACTTATTTTGTACTGCTGCAAAAAAATCCTTTGTTTGCGGACTGTTTTTATCGTAATCGGTACTAAGCGCATATATGTCGGTAATTTTCTGGTAGAAACGGCGTTCACTTGCACGTATCTCGCGAATACGCTCCAGTAACTCATCAAAAAAATCCTGCCCAAAACTTTTGCCTTGTTTCAGCCGTTCGTCGTCCATCACAAAACCTTTGATTATAAATTCATTGAGTGTTTGTGTGGCCCATTTTCGGAAATCGGTTGCTTGTGAAGAATTTACACGATAGCCTACGGCAAGAATAGCTTCGAGACGGTAAAATTCCTTTGACCGGGAAACCTCGCGCTTACCCTCTTTTTGAACTGTTTCCAAAATGGAAACAGTTGAAGCCAATTCGAGCTCTCCCGTTTCGAAAATATTCTTCAAATGCTTACTCACTGCCGGCACATTTACACCAAATAGCTCCGCCATGGCTTTTTGTGTGAGCCAAAACGTTCCATCCTGAAAAAACACGCTTACTTTCGCATTTTTCCCTACCGGATTAAAGAGGAGTATGTTTTTTGTTTGCATATTATTTCGTGTGTAATTTCTTTAAAACTCATTTCACTCACCATATTACGGTGCGCTGCACCTTTACACCGTGAATGTAATCCATTTCTACAAATATCATCGGGGCTCTGCCCCTGAAAACCCTCAACAACCTGTTGCACCTCTTTATCTTCTCCCCCTTTAGGGGCTGGGAGTCCGTCTTTTTTACCTCACTCCCACCAAATCCAACATCCCTTCATAACTCTTTACCACATGATATTTCACCTCGTCGTTGCTTATTTGGTTGAAGTGTACTTCGGCACAATGTTTTTTGAGTTTTTCCACGCCGCGCAGGTTAAGTTCCGATTCAGTGCCTTTGGTTTCGGCAACGAAATAGACATTCCGCACTTTGTCCTGATTGAATACGATTGCCCAGTCGGGCGAGTATTTACCAACCGGCGTAGTTATGAAGAATGACTTTGGCAGTTTTGCATATACTAATACTTCATCAGCTGTATCCAGTTGTTTGGCAAATTCCGTTTCTATGTTCGAATCCGTTATCAGGTAATCGTAGATATGGTTTTTCAGCATGTCGCTTTGCAGTACAGCACGGGTATCGTTTCCAAATACAGTGGCTGCATCAAAGCGTTCGTCGGTTTTGTGGTAACTGATATGGCTCACAATGAGTTCCGATTTCACTTCGTTGATAATGGTGCTGCTTTTGGCAATAAACTCCTCCGGATTTTTGCCTATTAGTAGAAATTTCGACTCGTTGATACGACTTAAAATGGCAGCTACTGTCCGGCGGGTGAGGTTAGTGAGGTTCACAATTTCGCCCACTACATCGTAGCGCGTATCGCTGTAAAGTTCGGTGTTTAGTTTCTTTACCGAACGCCCTGTTTGCTTAATGGCTTCGTTGTGTTCCAGTTCTGCTTTGGTGGTATCGGTCAGTTCACCGCTTTTTACTTCGTAGTAGCGTTCCGATATAGTCAGGTTGGCATTAATATGAATCACTGCCTGTTCTATCAACTTTTCGCTATCGAAATGCACTTCGTACACTGTTTTCAGGTTAATTTTACCCCATAGGTTCTGAAACTCCGTTTTAAAGAAATTCTTATTCGGCGTAAGGGTTTGTGTGTTGCGGTCGTTATCAATTTTCGGCAATTCACCACTGGTAATGCCGTTCAACAAGCCACACACCGCCGCTGCATATTGTTTTAGTTCATCAGGTAAGGCAATAGTTCCCTGTTTTACCGCTTCACGCCCTGCATCGGTCAGTTTATAGTCTTCGTTGATAACACCACCGATAGCTAATTTCATAATCAACTTATCGGCTTGTGGCTTGGTTAGGCGCACACTTTCACCCTGCTCGTTAGTAAGCAGTTTGCCCACAAAGAATTCCACATCTGCTTTTTGCGGACGCTCTTTCAATGTATCGGCTATTTCGTGTTGCAATCCTTTGGCAAATGCCTCGTAACTTTCGCTGGCTATTACTGTAAGGGCATTTATTTCCTGTACTTCGTCGCCAATGGTATCAAAATCCTGACGCGCACCATCGGCATTTACGCACAAACGCATACCGCGCCCCACTTCCTGACGACGACGTATGGTGGCATCCGAATGTTTCAGTGCACAAATCTGGAACACATTGGGATTATCCCAACCCTCTTTCAGTGCCGAGTGCGAAAAGATAAAACGTACCGGCTCATCGAAACTCAACAGCCGTTCCTTATCTTTCATAATCAGCTCATAAGCACTTTGGTCGTCACTCTCTTCGCTGCCACGCTTTACAGTGGAATCAATTACCCGCTTGCTTTTTTTGTCGATGGAGAAATAACCACTATGTACCCGCTCAGCATCATCGCGTTTCAGGTAATCAAAATAGTTAGTCGGTTCATAGCCCCGGTGACTTTCGCGCACACTGTGTTTGTGCAGGTAGTCGTTATATTCCTGTTGAAAAAGGTCTAAATAGTTGCTTCGCAGTGCCGCATATTCCTGCTCGAAAATACGGGCATATTCGCCCGCCACTTCCGCGCCTGTTTCATCGTATTGTCGGTATTTTTCCACATGGTCGATAAAGAAAAGCGTCAGTACCTTAATACCTTTGGCATAGAGTTGTTTTTCTTTTTCGAGGTGCGAGAGTATGGTTTCGCGTATCTGTATGCGGCGGAAATCCGTTTCGTTCATGTCGCCCACCACTTCGCCCGGATAAAGCACCTGACTGCCAATTTCCACTTTGCCCAAGTAGGCATCGATATTCAGAATATTATAGCCCTGATAGGCCGGCATACCGCCCGAAAGTTCGTGCAGGTTATCGCCCTTAGTCAGTTTTTCGCGTACACGCTTAATGCTGTCGCCTTTGCGCACTTCGTATTCTACCACTGCCACCGGCGGTTTACCGCTGCTTATTTCTATGCGCTCCAAATACAAATATCCGGTAGTGCCCGTTGAGCCTTTCAGGTTAATGCCTTTTACCTTGATCCGTTTTACTAATTTCTGATTATAAGCATCCAGCGCATCCAGGCGATACACCTGATTGTACATTTCTTTGTGCGTAGCCGAATAACGAATAGTAAACAAGGCATTGAATTTTTGCATCGACTCCAATGTTTGTTTTCCATCTACACTTTGCGGTTCGTCAATAATCAGTATCGGGTTGGTTTGTGCAATAATTTCAATGGGGCGTCGTGACCCAAACTGATCCAGCTCCATATCAATACGCCGGGCATTTTCACCTTTGGCATTAAATGCTTGTGTGTTGATAATCATCACACTAATGCGACTGTCCGACGCAAAGCTTTCAATGTCCTGTGGACGAGCAGAATTGTAAATAAACGGCTTGATTTTATGTCCGTATATTTCCTGAAAGTGCTCCTGTGTTACCTCAAACGATTTGAAAACCCCTTCGCGAATAGCAATGGACGGCACAATAATAATATATTTGCTCCAACCGTAATGCTTGTGTAATTCGTACATAGTGCGGATATAGGTATAGGTTTTACCCGTACCTGTTTCCATTTCTATGGTCAGATTATAACCGATCTTTTCTCCTTTGGGGCGTTCAATAGCAGTACTTTCAATCAACTCATTACCCCGCTGCACGGTTTGGATATTCTGCAACACTTGCGCCTCAGTAATATTTATGGCACGGTTACGATAACCGATACTCTCGTTTATCGCTTCCTCGTAAGCAATGCTCTGCAAACCCGTTTCGGCATTTTTCGATTTACGTAATATATCTTTGGTCCTTTCGAGCGTAAACTTTGCTGTTTGCAGGGTCTGACCCGCAAACACATCCACAACCGCTTTCACGGCACGCAACTGAAAGGCT
>JAYRXP010000335.1:0-1886 GCA_041917395.1 Paludibacter sp. | reverse complement strand
GGCATTCACACGAATGGTACGGTCGTTCACTTTTCCGCGATATGTTTTTATCAACACAATACCATCGGCAGCTACAGGTCCGTACATGGCTTTTGCCACAATATCTTTGATAATTGTAACCGTTTCTATTTCGCTTGGGTCGAGAGGCATTTCGGTCATGTCGGTAGGGATGCCATCCACCAGAAAAATAGGCGAACGTCCGCGAAGTTGTACATCCACTTTTTCGGGATTTCCGTTGTAACGTTCAATTACGTTCAGACCAGGCGAACCATTCAATTCGCGAACTTCGAGGCCTGCAGCCAGTCCTGTAAAAGCATTGCGAATGTCAGTTCCGGTGTATCTTTCCAGCTCTTTGCCGCTTATTACGATTGTACTTCCGGTAATATTCCGTTTTTTCAGCGTCGAATACGGCAGTATGATATTGTCTTTTTCGGAAGTGAACAGAGTTAGTTTTTTGAGTTCCAGCTTTGATTTTCCTGCAATTTTCTCAGCCGGAACAATTAGTTCTTCATAACCCGGATTCGAAATTTTCACAAAATCGCTCATATTGGCTTCGAAAACTGCACTGCCAAGTTGATTTGTGGTGAGATATTTTTCACCTTCACCAACTACAATTTGCGTATTGGCTAATGTTTTTCCGTTTTCGTCGGTAACAGTTATTTTAAACTGCTGTTTTGCCTTGTTGGTTTTAATGCTTTGTGCAATTGTGCCTGCCGACAGCATTAACAGCACCCAAACAAAGCTTAAACGCATCATCAGATTAGTTATATTGATTTTATTCATTGTGTTTTATATTTAAAATTGGTTACCAAACCGGTCCGAACTGGAAGTTTTTCATTAACTTATAATCTTTATCTGCAAACGGCAAATAATACATTCCTTCTTTCCATGCCACCTGACGTGTTGCCGGAAGCGCTACGCGTGTATATTTGAATCCTGTCGGGTATTCAGGCGAAACAGTTACTTTTTCGACTGAAATTCCGTAAAGAGTTCCCGAATAAACGGTTGGAGCATCCATCCACCGACGAATATCGTAAAAATAATGTCCCTCGAATGCCAGTTCCACGGTACGTTCGTTTTTGATCCGATCGCGAAAAACTTCCTTGCTTGTTGTAAACTGCGGCAGTACATCAGGCATTCCGGCACGGTTGCGAATTACATTAATAGCCTGAACAGCTGATAATGAAGCTCCTGGAGCAGGAGTGTTTGGTCCGTAAGCTTCGTTGGCAGCTTCGGCATAGTTCAGGTACAACTCGCCCAAACGGATAACAGGCTCGGTGTAGTCCACACTCACGTTGTTTTTCTGACTTTCGCCACCCCAACGCTTACGTGAAAGGTATCCGGTTTGTGTATATCCCGTGAAGTTTGGGTTGGAAATTTCACCATACGTATTTCCCTGAATCCAGATTTGTGCTTTGCCGTTTTGCCAGCTTCCGGGCATCGAGGTTTGATTGTAGATAATTGTAAAAGTCAGACGAGGGTCGCGATTGCTGTACGGATCCTGTTCGTTGTAATGACCAGCATTAGCAGCTGCAATTCTGTCGGCTTCGGTATTTAACGGGTCGCCGTAAATAGTCTCGAATTTATCAACCGTATTTTGAGTGGGGCATTCGCCTGAATTGTACTGGCTGTTGTTGAAAACTCCCGGTAACAGGTATTGTGTGTGACCTGCACTCGGACTGTTTTTGCCGGCATACCAACCATATAATTGCTCGTTTGAATATTTGTTGCCGTTGAAGTTTTGTTTGAATTTATCCATTGGTAACAATTCATAATTCAGTGTAAGCGCTTGTTGAATGGCTTCCCAGTTTGCTTTAGCAGCATCTTCCCAGGCTACAGTTCCCTTGTCGTTGTTCAGCGGACTGGCAGCATAGAGCAACGCGCGT
>JAYRXP010000334.1:0-4795 GCA_041917395.1 Paludibacter sp. | reverse complement strand
CAATACTTGGTGTCGGAGGTACCACAATTTGTACTTTCGACCAAACTGCATAGTCTGTACCTGAGGCAGCTAATATCCAACCAGTGCCTTCAGGAGACCAACTTCCCGGACCAACTTTTACTGCAACTGATGGCGATGCATCTTCGTAACGTTTTTTGATATATGCTGCATAAACTCCACTTGTTGTTGCCACTTGTATCGAACTCCAGGCATCAATTTGGTTGGCTTTACGCACTGCCATCAGAGGGTCAATTTTATCTTTGTAACTGATATATGTGCGTGTTTGTCCATCTTTTTTATAAGTACCACCATAATAATGCGGAATAAAAACGCAGGGAACACCCGGATGTGTAAGGATGTAAGCATATCCTTTCATAATATTGTCGCCTTCGGGCGCACCAAATTTTACAAATGTATCGTGGTTATCAACAAAAGTTACTGCATAGTCCGAGTATCCATATTGTCCTACCAGTCCAGCCATTGTATTGCCCGAACCAAAACCGGCGTAGTTGCTTCCATTCAGTCCGTTTTGCATTGAATAGTATTGTGCAAAATCAAAAGTTGCCGATTTTTTACCGGTTCCATCTATCCATGTTTTAAGTTTTGATATGTCACCATCCCAATATTCACCAACTGAAAAATAGGGAGTGCTTGCAGTGTTGTATTCTCCTACATAACTTGCACTAAAACCTTTAGTCATATCCCAACGCCAACCTTCGAAACCCTGTTCTTTTAGCTTGGTTAGGTATGTTTTAATACCATTTCGTGTTTCAATATTAGTATGGTCAAGGTCACGACCTCCATCAAAATCCTCACCGGTATCGTACGAACCGCATGGTTTTGGGCCGCGCGAAGATACCCAGTTTGTATTTGCTTCATCTGTGGAAGTTATTGTGGCGCAACTCCATGACGGATTTGTAAAAGTTGTCCAGTCGTTTGTGCCACTTCGGTGGTTGGCCACCACATCGGCAATCGGGTGCATGCCATAAGCTTTAAGTGCGGCCGTAGCTGCCCGTAAATCTACTTCACTTCCGTGTCCCGAATTGAAGTTGTGTAATTCGGTTGGTAAATAACCAACTCCACCCGATGAACGACTTGGTGGTGGCATCCAAACCATATCAAAACCTACAGCCTGCCATTCGCTCGCTTTGGAAATAATGAATTTATATAAATTTCCGGCAGCTTTAATTTTCGGTTGGTCGCCTTCGTCCCACCCGAAAGCCTGTAACATAATGTCGTCCTTTGGATCATTTGCAGCTATAAGTTGTTGTGTTGCAATGATTACTGTCAATAGAAATACAATTTTTTTCATACGCGTATAGTATTTGATTTTTTGTTTATTTTCTGTCTGTAAAAATACGGACTTCACCTCCTGAAATATCAAAACTCATATCTGTGTTCGAAACTGAAATGCTCTCTCCGGTGAATAAGTCGTACCACGTTCCTGTTTTCGGGAAATCTGCTTTCATTGATAGTGTTCCTGATGGTAAGAAATTTCCAAGTACTACTAAATTCAAATCGTTGTGGGCGATAATTATTCTTTTTCCGTTAGCCCAATCCGATTGTCCGATATTTTTGGTGTAAGTTCCCGAAATAAAAGCATTTGGATAGTTCTTTTTCAGATTGATGATTTTAGCACATTTATCGTAAGCATTTTTTCGGTGCGTTAAACTCAACCATCCAAACGCTGTAGGTTTTG
The DNA here is from genome assembly GCA_041917395.1 of Paludibacter sp. Classification (GTDB taxonomy): domain Bacteria; phylum Bacteroidota; class Bacteroidia; order Bacteroidales; family Paludibacteraceae; genus Paludibacter. The sequence continues at coordinate 3,096 of JAYRXP010000334.1, read as the reverse complement.
GATTTGTTCGGCCACCAAAGTCGTTAATTGAATAATCGTAACCCAATTCGCCAAATTGCCAGATCATTTTGGGTCCCTGCGTTAAAACATTGAATGCAATTACTAATGGAACACGGTTGATACGTGCAACTGAGTCAGTTTTTATGATGCCATTTCCGTATAATTTTGCTTTATTAAAGTTGCGTTCTTCATCGTGACTTTCAGCAAATCCAACCCAACGGTTTGGTGTGTAAAACATACCCGAAAAATCGGCATATCCTCCTGAATCGCTCCAACCCATAGCGGCCTGCGAATAGGCAAAGTTTGCATTTCGCCACAAATACATTCCTTTATTTGCCAATTCTGTTTCTTCGCTATTTGAGCAAAAATGTTCCAGTATAAACAAGACGTCGGGTTTAGTTTCCTTTGCTGCATTGTAGTAATCTGTCAGGATATCGATGCGTGATTGGTCATAATTGCTGGCAGAAGATTCTGAACTTGGTGTTTGCGTAAGACCTTTGGTTAGATCCATTCGGTATCCATCAACTTTGAATTCAGTTATCCAGTATTTCAACACCTGTTTAAAATAGTTTCGTGTACCTGAAAAGGAGTGATTAAAATCTTCGAAAACGCTATACGGATGCGGAGCTACCTCATTCATCCACGGATTGTTTGGTAAAGGGCGATTTTTCGTTCCATCCCAATACATTTTTACAAACGGGCAATTGCCTGTGGCCTGATTAAAAACCATATCCAAAATCACAGCCATGCCTCTTTTGTGACATTCATCGATAAGTTGCTTGTACATTTCGGGTGTGCCATACGCTTTGTCGGGTGCAAAATAGTGCGTAGGGTTATAACCCCAGCTATTATTTCCGTCAAATTCCTGAACAGGCATAAGTTCGATAGCCGTCACACCAAGGTCTTTCAGGTAGTCAAGTCGTTGTAAGGCACTGTTTATAGTTCCGTTTTGCGTGAAATCGCGAAGCAACAATTCATAAATTACCAGATTTTCTTTGGGCGGCATTGTAAAATCTGCTACCTGCCAATTGTAGTTGTCCGGTTGAATTTTGAATACAGAAACGAGACCAACAGCACCTTTTGGATATGTCAGGCTTTGATTGTATGTTGACGATGAAATATATTTGTCGTTATTTGGGTCAAGAATCTTTTTGGAATATGGATCGGTTAATCGAACGGTCTCACCCTCATTAGTACCCATATAATACTGAAAAGCATATTCTTTTGTGGCATCCAAATCGGTAAGCGTTATCCACCAGCATCCGGCTGCATCATCCCTGAACATCTGCGATTTATCGGTATTACTTAATGTCCAGTTGTTAAAATCGCCTACAACGTGTGCAAAATCTTTATGTGCGCCATTTTTATCTTTATCGGCAAGCACTAATGTTACAGTTGTATTGTTGATAATGTTTATCCCTTCTTTTACGTTCGCCGGCAAAGTACCCGTTTTAATGGCAGCCGGTTTAAATCCCGTATATTTGGTGTCGGTTACAGTTATGAAAGTGTCTTCATTTACACCTTTTTTCGAACTGTCTGCACTGCGAATAACAATTCCAATTTTATTTACAGCCGTTTCACCTGAGCCAAACCACTGCCGAATGGAAGGTGTCAATTTTAGCTTCCAAACATTCTCGCCATCAGGTGTCATTTTACATTTTTCAATATTTTCAGTCCAACCAGCCGGAACAAAATACCACGTTCCTTCGGTAACAACGCCAATATGAGCATATACATCGCCGGTATATCCATAAAGCGCAGATGTTGAAGAGGCTTTGAAAACAACAGTTAACTCTCCATCAGCATCGGGTGTAGCGGGAGTAAAGCTAACCCCGTCAGCTATTGTTACTGGCGGGACGACTGTATCTTCCTTGCAGGAGGCTAAAGCGAGGAAAAGAATAAAGACAAGAAAATAAAGATTGATTTTTTTCATTAATATTTCGATTGTAATAATTTAATTGAATGATTGACAAAGATATGCCTTAGTTACTTTCGATAGATATTATAGCTATTGAATAGAGTGATTTTTGAATGCAAACGATTGCGATGTGTTACAAAAAAAGCACGGCAATTTTTTGCCGTGCTCTCTATAGAAAGAAAAAACTATTTACTTTTTAGTAAGAGTAAGTTCCCATGTTTTAGCAGGAGTTGTGTACTTAAATTGTACATCATAAGTTCCAGCAGTAACAACTTTGATATTTCCACCATTGTCTGCAAAGTTAGCCGTAGAACCTTTGATATTAGCAGCACTATATCCAAAATTAATATCCCAGCTTAAATCGCGACGAACTTTAAATTCACCATTTGCCAATAATATAACGCCTGTTTTTTCGAATACATAAGTACCATAGAATTTGGTGGCATCTGTGATTGTGCTTTTTGAAGCAACATAAGGTAAATCCAGGTCGTAATCCCATGCAGCTGGAGCAGTTCCTGCAGCATTGTTAAATGCACTACCAATTAAGCTGAATTTTGCTTTTGCAACTTCGTCATAATACCATTTACCTGCGGTAGTTGTAACGGTATAAGATTTTGAAATTTCACCCGATTTTAAGTTCCATTTTAAAGTGATTTTCACATTGTCACCTTTATCAATACTAATGTCCGGACCACCCTGAACATTACCTTCACCTAAATTTGTGTTTGCTTTTACTTTACCGGCGTCATCCAATTGAATTTTCCAACCGCCACCATAAGCAAATTTAAATTTACCATCTTTTGTTGAAACAATAGTTGTATCCCAAGTCATCTCAGTTTTACTAAATGTTGTTGGTGACTTCATTTTCTTCCATCCCCATTCGCCATTTATACCTCTTACGCCCCATTCAACCGGAGCAATAATAACCTGAGCACCACCTGTAAGATCAAGATCTTTGCTTAAATTCAAATCCAGTACAATGTGATACAGACCACTTTTTGTAACTTTCATTGCAGGTGCTGTTGCTCCCACAACTAAGGAACCTTTTTTAATTGTTAAAACAGGTTGATCATTTTCACCATTCAATACTTTGTCTGTAAGTGTTGCACCATAGTGAGTTTCAGTAGTTCCTTCTCTAAGTATCAAATAAAATTCTTTATTTGCTTCCAACGCTACAT
>JAYRXP010000333.1:0-2203 GCA_041917395.1 Paludibacter sp. | reverse complement strand
GTTAAACGTTACCGATTTTTTGGGGCCGGTTTGGTTTACGGTCCATGTCAATTGCATGATGATATCGGCTTTAGCGGCTTTTTTGAGCTTGTCGAGAGGGCTTTCGTTGATGTCAGCTCCGGATTTGCCGGTCAGTAGCGCGTCTTCTGCCGACTGGTTTTGTAAGGAACGGAGTGTTGATTCCAGATTTTTCAGCGGAAAACCACGTTCGGTCATTAATTCGTTTATTTTGCTTATGACTAACAGTAAATCGGAACTTTCCTGCAGGGCACGGCTGTAGTCGGCCACTTTCGTTTTGGTTCCCATATTGTCATAGTCGCGTACAAAGATTTTTTTTATACACCAGTTGTCGCTCGGAACCACCATAAGTGTTGGCTTTTTTGCCTGAGCATATACTATGCTGTTGTTTATCACTATTATTAACAGCGCAATTGATACTAATTTTAGTTTGTTCATGTCGAATAATTTATTGGTGTGAATTATTTCGGGAGTATGCCATCGGCAATCAGTTTTTGTTTGAGTTCGGAACGGAGAACTCTGACAACAACGCTGTAGGTTGATGTTTTGTCACCACCTTTGCGTGAACGAAAAATGGTATAGTCCAGCCTTTCGTCGCGGGCAGAAATGAATTCTTTGTATGTTCCGGTTTTGTCCGAAAAAAACTTGAAAAAATAATCTTCGTATTTTGTTTCGGCATTTACTTCGGGAATCAGCGGGCGTGGGTCGCATTGCTGACTTCCTTTCGAAATTCCACGGAACAAAACATCGCGTACGGCATTTTTCTTTGCCTGAGCCACTGCATCGAATCTGTTACGTCCCGATCCCCAGGCTTTTAATGTAACGGAACCGTCGAGTTCCACGTCTAAGCATTCGCTTTCTTTTGGGTAATTTCCTGCGTTCTGGCGCTGCTGAGCCTGCATGTCGATTGTATTAATGGTCAGGAAACTTATCAGAATAAGAACTGAATTAACTATGTGTTTCATGTGTTTATAATTTATTTTTTAATTGTCAAATGGACGTTTCATCCTATTTAAATTATTAAAAGCCACTGTTTAAACTACGAATAATACCTGCTGCCTCGAGGTCTTTGCGCAATTCGGATACATTAACCGACACTATAACGCCGATTTTGTATCGTTTGCCCACTTTCATGCGGTCTTCGGCTGCCACCGAACCATCGCCCGAGACAGTTACAAATTTCATGTATTTACCTCCATCGGCAAAAAAGTTATCGAAAAACTCTTTTTTCTCCTGTTCAATGTTTGGGTTGGTTGCCAGCGGTCGTTGTCCGGGAACACCGGCTCTGCCAACAAAGCCCTTGAATATAACGCCATGAACGGCATTTTTTTTAGCCTGTTCGGTAGCCACTGATGGGCGTTTGGAGTACGACCACACTTTGACCAGATAAGTTCCCTGCGTTCCAATGTCGACGCCTTCTATTTCGTATACAAAATTTTCGGTATCGTTATCGGCTTTTGCCTTGCTTACAGTCTGAGCTGTGAGGTTGAGGCTGAAGCTACCTGCCATCAGCAGTGCGACGAATAGAGTAAGATGTTTCATATATTTTGTTTTTAAAGATTATTTGATTTGTCGTATAAGCATTCCCGGATAATAGTTCTGAGCTCCTTTGAAAAAGGTTCTGTCCAGCCCGTTGCCGGCAGTTACTTTGGCTTTTGCATCGAGTTCTTCGCCGGCACTAAATCTGTTGTCCCAGATTTGTTTTCCATCAACGGTGATTATGCCTTTCCGAACGTATCGTGTAAAGCCATTTTCGTCCTGTGTCTGTTCGAGTACCTCGTATTTATCATTATTCTCGAGTCCTTCCTTTAAACCGATTTTAGCAGTAATGGGATAACCGGTATACAAAGGCGTTTTGGTTTTGAATACATCGTACTGTTTCTGGAGTTTGGCGTAAACGGCGTCGACACTACGAATGGTGGCTAACGATACATAACGTTCGGCAGAGCGTTTTTCTTTCAGTGAGTATGTAATGAGAATGGATGATTTTTCGCTACCAATGTATTCCATTTTGAAAAGGTCATTATTGTCGAACATCGCTTTTTTCTTTGGATCAATTTTCTTGTTATCCATCCAGTAGTCGTTGTAAAAAGTATTGGCAATAGAATCGTTCCAGTTCAGACGGAAAAGATAAGAAGTACACCAAACGGAATAGCCTTCGGCTGCTTTTTCGGCCACTTTGTTT
>JAYRXP010000332.1:0-6203 GCA_041917395.1 Paludibacter sp. | reverse complement strand
TTAATTGACTCTTACACATCGGATGGAGATTATATTGAGGCCATTTTCAGAGATGGAGGCGATATAAGTGGTATACTTCATGGCTACACCACAACCGAAAGCGTAATATGGAATACAAAAGGAGTGAAAGCACATTGGCGTAACTTCTTGATTGATTCCCGTCAGTATGGAAACGGTTATGTTATTGGCACATCGGGCATTATGAATACTGTAATTACAACTCCGGTTTCGAACACAGATCCTGCCGCAACCTTGTACAACACCTCGCCCGAAGATTGGGTGGAAGGTGTGGGTTTAGGCGCAACACTGGAGCCACAGTCATTGTACGAAGACCAACTTGCCCGCAGGAAGATTCTTGCCTCGAATGCACCACAGATTATCACCTCAATCGATAAAACATTTAATTATAAAAATTGTATCGATTTTATATCGCAGAGTTTACCCTCATCCAATAAATTTTATATTTTTGATTTAAGTGGAAAAAAAATAATTGAAAGCCAGTTGACATCTCTGAATCAATTAACTGATTATTTTAAACAGCTTGGAACTGGCTTTTACATTATTCAATTAATTAAAAATGACATTCCGGTAGGTAGCTATAAGTTTATTTCAAACAACTAAATTACAAATGAAAAAACAATTCATATTACTTATTCTCACGGTTCTATTTGTACTCACAAATTCGCAGACATACGCTAAGGATAACACGTTCAAAAAAGGAGACAGAGTCTGTTTTGTGGGAAACAGCATTACCAACAATGGCGAATTTCACCATAACTTATTTCTTTATTACCTAACCCGTTTTCCGCAGCAGGAAATGTCGTTTTTCAATTGTGGCATATCGGGCGATGTAACCGGTGGAATTCTGAACCGAATGGCCGATGATATTTTGGTACACAAACCTACATGTATTGTGTTAATGATTGGCATGAACGATGTTCGACGTTCGTATTACGGTGCAAATCCGACTCAAAACAAAGATACACTTGCATTACGTGCAGCCGCAATAAGTACTTATAAAACTAATCTGGAACAAATAATAAAACAAATTCTGGATAAAAAAATACGATTAGTTCTGGAACGTCCTACCATTTTCGATCAAACTTCCACCATGGCAACACCAAATAATTTGGGTGTAAACGATGCTCTGAAGATTTGCGCTGAATTTGTATCGGAAATGGGCGAAAAATACAAAGTTCCGGTGGTGGATTACTGGACAATTTTGAGTGAGATAAATGCACAGCTACAGGCAAAAAATCCTGTAAGCACGATTATTGGAAGTGACCGCGTGCACCCCGGAAGCAATGGTCACTTAATAATGACTTATCAGCTGATGAAATTGCAAAATCTGCCACTGTTGGTTTCCTCTATACAAATCGATGCCCAAACCGAAAAATCCAAAGGTTCTCAAAATTGCTTAGTGAGTAATATAACAAAAACCGAAAAATCCATTCAGTTTACAGCAAAAGAAAATGCGTTACCATTCCCTACTATTGTGAATCATGCATTGGGATTAAAGTTAGTTCCATTTAACGAAACATTCAACAAGCAACTTATTCAGATAAAAGCGCTTCAACTACCTAACTACAAATTATATATCGATAATATTCTGATTGGAAGTTATAGCAATGTGCAACTGTCCGAAGGAATCGACATTGCCGGAATAACCAAAACACCGCAGTTTGTACAAGCTATGAAAGTACGTGATGCACTAAACGAAATGTGGAAAAAAGAAAGTTTACTTCGTAGTATCAAGTTTGTGGAATATTGCAACGATTTGAAAGACTGTCCCGATAAAAAGAGTGTTGAAACCGTAGTAAATTATTTGAAACCTATTTACGATAAAAAGAACAGTAGTTTCTACAGCCTTCAACTTAAAAACTATACCGAAAATAAAAATAATGAGGCGCAACTTCAATCGCAATTTGAAGAATGCAGAGTAAAGGCTTATGCTGCAGCTCAACCAACTGAACATACCTATAGAATTACAGCTGAATAAAGAATGAAAAAGACAATTATATTTGCAACACTTGTATTAGCGATTTTGACTACCGCTACAGCGAAGAACTGGAGAAGCAGTTTATATCCAAAAAACTGGACTCCTGAGTTTACCGATAAAGAAGGACGATTTCTTCACGATTTCTCTTATGCCGGTTACCACATGGGCTTGCAACCCATTCCTCAAAAAACCGAAAACGTAGTCGATGTCACTAAATCGCCTTACAATGCAGATAACTCCGGAAAAACAGATGTAACCAAAATTATTCAAAAAGCATTGGATGAGGTTGGTAAAAAAGGAGGCGGGGTTGTGTATCTTCCTGCGGGTGAATATTCCATTTCTGTAGATTCCACTAAAAGTTACGGACTTTTAATGCGATACAACAATGTAGTGTTGCGTGGTGCCGGAGCCGACAAAACGTTTATAAAGAATACCACCAGTTCGTTCCGGTTAAAACAGGTAATTTACGTTATGGGGCTCAATGCAGCCTGGAAAACGCCAAAAGGTGAAGTTGTACCACTTACAGCCGATGTAAAAGGACGTTCGTTCGAAGTGTCGGTTAAAAATACTGATGCATTTAAAGTTGGTGATTTGGTGGTAATTGCCACTGATTTGACTGATGCTTTTGCTGCCGAATACCAAATGTCGAAATATTGGTCGGACAAGATTCCCGGCCAACGTTATTGCCGCTACATTACCGCTGTAAATAAAGAAAAAGGAACTGTTTCTGTCGATATTCCTATTCGTTATTTGGTTCAGAAGCGCGATAATGCACGCATTTATAAAGTGGGCAATCACATTTCTGAAGTCGGTTTGGAAGATTTTTGTGTGGGCAATTTGCAGAATCAGGAAAAGGAACATTGGGATACCAACCTAAATGAAGCCGGACCCGATGACCTCGCTTTTATGAATGAAGGAACAGGCCCTTATCAAATTCATGGTTCTCATTTTATTGCTTTCAGGAATGCTATGAACTGTTGGGCGCGCAATCTCGCATCTTACCGACCTGCTGAAAATACAAAAGATGTTCATTTTGTGTCGAATGCGCTACGTTTGGTGGAGTGTCGCAACGTTACGGTTGATCATTGTGCCTTTCAAAAACCTCAATACCGTGGCGGTGGCGGAAATGGGTATATGTTTACTTTCGAAGGAAGCGACTGTTTGATAAGCAATTGCTGGGCAAAGGATGCACGCCACAATTACAGTTTTAAAAGTATGTTTACACACGGAAACGTATTGTACAACTGTGTAAGCATTACTCCTCGCTATTCAACCGATTTTCATATGCACATGAGTGTGGCTAATTTAATTGACAATTTCACTGCCGATGGCGATTATATTGATGCTTGTTTCCGTCCGTGGGGAGGCATTTCGGGCTCCATGCACGGACATGTAACTTCGGAAAGTGTGATGTGGAACATTAAAGGAGTAAAACCTCAGGCGTACCACGATTTTTTGATAGACTCCCGTCAGTGGGGCTGGGGCTATGTTATTGGCACTTCAGGAGTAAATGCGCGTGTGGAAACAAAACCGGTTTCGGGCGAAAGAGACAAAATACAATTTGACACTACACCTGAAGATTTTGTAGAAGGACAAGGCAAAGGTGAAACGCTTGAACCTGTATCGCTTTACATGGATCAACTAGCTAAACGTACTAAAAAGAAAAAATAATGATAAAAGAAAAATTCGAATTGGCCATTTTAGTGTGTTGTTTTTTTATAGTCTCAATATCTTCTGCTCAAACAGTCGATTGGACAACCGAAGCCACACAAATCTGCGATGAAGGCACCAGTCAGGATCCGTCGAGTTTAACAACGTATAATGGAAATATCTATTATGTCTATATCAATCCTCAACGTCAGTTTGTGGTAGCTAAAAAATCGGCAAAGGGACTCGAAACGTCTGTTGCTTTCAATTTGGAAATGGGACTCGATGAACGTTGGCATATTTGTCCTACTATTGGTGTTGATAAAAAAGGATATATTCACATTGCGGGAGATATGCATAATGACACCTGGAAGTATTTTCGATCAGATAAACCCGAAGATATCACTTCGTGGACGCGCAGAGCTGATTTGCCAGGTCGTGGCGTGACTTACCCGTCATTTTTCTACGACAATCAACGTGAATTGTATATCGGTTTTCGGCAGCGGGGAGCCGATGGACAGGGTGATCATCGTGCAGCCATTATGTATTACGATACAAAAAAAGATAAATTTGAAATGTTGGGCGGAGTTTCGTGTCAGGATGATAACCGGATTGCAAAAACGATGTTTTGGGGAAGCGGATTTGGGTCAGACGACTGCTGGTATTCCAAACCGGGTTTACGGATTTATTTTGATGCCACCAACCGAATGCATGTTGCTGCTATGGTTTATAACATCTGTGTTAACAAACCGGAGTTGGTTTGGGGAAATCACACACACATTTTGTATGCTTATTCAGACGATAAAGGTAAAACCTGGCATAAAGCCGGTGGCGAATTAATTAAATCATTGCCGCTAACAGTCGATAATGCTTCTATTGCTGTTGATAGAACAGCAGAACATGATTTGATTGGAGGCTCCATTGAATTAGGAGCATTTAATCCGGATTCACCGGTATTGATTTTTCAATCGCTTTCGGATAAACGCACTCATACGGTTGCGTTCAAAAACAACGTATGGACTGAACTTAAAATGCCTCATATTAGTGCGAAGGCCATGGTGAGTAGCCCAAACGGATACATTGCTTTGTATAATGGAAAATTTATGGATTATACTTCTGATGGTGTAAAATGGAAAACATTAACCGGAACTACGGATTTTCCTGCAGGTGTTTTTGGTATGCAGGGCGGAGTTGATCTCGATTATTTCAAACAAACAGGAAATTTTCGGTATCATGGGAAGTTCGATAATTTCAAAAAAAGTTCGGTGTTTACAATTTATAGTTCAATAGGCGATAAAAATAAATAACATGAGAACAGCTCTGTTAACTATCATCGTATTCATTCTCGGTACTATTTCAGTTGCCGCTCAAAAAGTAACCTGGACAACCAATGCTACGCAGGCTTGTGATACGGCAACTTCTCAGGATCCCACCAGTGTGACTACCTATAATGGCTCCATTTACTATATTTACGTCAATCCCTCTCGACAAATGGTTGTGGCTAAAATTACAGGAACTACCGTTCAGCGTCAGATTGTATTTGATTTGGAAATGCCATGGGACGAGAAATGGCATGTTTGCCCAACTATTGGTGTCGATAAAAAAGGCTACATTCATATTTGTGGCGATATGCACAATGATGTATGGAAATATTACAAATCAAATTTCCCCGAAGATATTACGAGTTGGACAAGGAGGTACGACTTGCCCGGCGTGAGTGTAACCTACCCAACAATTTTTTACGACAATAATCGTGAAATGTATGTGTGTTTCCGTCATCGAAGGAATGTCACTGGCTTGGGCAACCATCGTGTGGGCATTGCGCGATATAATACAGATACTGATGCATTTACCATGCTGGGTGGAATTTCGTATACCGACGATGGCGTGGCTGCTACCACCAAAACGATGGCGTGGAGCAACGGGTTTGGAGGAAATGGTTGTTGGTATATTAAACCATGCCACCGTATTTTCTTCGACAATACCAACCGGATGCACTTTACCTGTCCGTTACTGAATGTTTGTATTGCTTCGCCTTATGGTTACGAATCAAATACACATATCATTTATGCTTATTCGGATGATAACGGAGTCACATGGCACAAAGCCGGAGGAGCGGCTATCAGTTCGTTACCTTTAACGGTAAATAATGCCTCTATTGTTTTGAACCGTACTTCACAACACGATATTATAGGGGGAAACTGCGAATTAGGTGCTTTTGCACCCGACAAACCGGTTATCAGTTACAAATTATTTTCGGATAACACCACGCATTCGCTCATGTGGAACGGAACAGTCTGGCAGGAAATTTATCCGCCAAATGGCAATGAATATTTTGTAAGCAGAGCTAACGGATACACTGCCTGGTATAACGGACTTCAAATAGATTACACAAAAAATGGCGTAAACTGGACAACTTTGTCAGGAACGCCTACGGCATTCCCTCGTGGTGTTTTTGGTTCAATGGGTGGAATTGACAGGGAGTATTTTAATCAAACAGGGAATTTCAGGTACCACGGTAAGTTCAACAATTACACCAGCAGTTCAATTTTTACGC
>JAYRXP010000331.1:0-1559 GCA_041917395.1 Paludibacter sp. | reverse complement strand
TCTTTCGGCTATTTTCTCCGACGGAAAAAGTACAATTGAACTGGTGTGGTTCAAAGGCGTAAAATTTATACTCGAAAAATACAAAACGGGCGTGGAATATGTCATTTTCGGGAAACCAACACCTTTCAACGGAAAATATAATATTGTTCATCCCGAAATAGAACTTGTTTCGGCATTACCGCCGGCTGACCAGATGGGACTTCAGCCTTTTTACAACACCACCGAAAAAATGAAGTCCGGTTTTTTGAATTCGAAAGCAATTCAGAAAATTATATTGCCTATTGTACAGCAGCTAAAAAGTGGCATATCCGATACATTACCCGCATATATTTTGAAACGATTCGCATTGATGAATCTGACTGAATCGCTTGTAAATGTGCACTTTCCGAAAAACACCTATACGCTGAATAAGGCTCGCCAGCGATTGAAATTTGAGGAGTTATTTTATATACAGCTCAGTATTTTGCGTCAGACCAAGTGGCGCGAACAGAATTTTAAGGGTTTTGTATTTGAAAAAATCGGAAACTATTTTAATAACTTTTATAAAGATTATTTGCCGTTTGAACTTACCGGTGCTCAAAAGCGGGTTCTTCGCGAAATAAGAACTGATGTGGGGAGCGGACGACAAATGAACCGCCTGCTTCAGGGCGATGTGGGGAGCGGTAAAACTCTCGTAGCACTTATGTCGATGCTAATTGCGATTGATAACTGGTATCAGGCTGCTTTAATGGCACCTACCGAAATTCTTGCAAATCAGCATTTTATCACTATAAAAGAGTTTCTTGGCGATTTGGGAGTGTCGGTTGAGTTGCTTACCGGATCGACACGTCCGAAGGCACGCGAAATACTTCATGAGCAACTTCGTTCGGGAGAGTTGAAAATACTGATAGGGACACATGCGCTCATTGAAGATACAGTTCAGTTTCATAACCTGGGTTTGGTTGTGATTGACGAACAGCACCGGTTTGGGGTGGAACAACGTTCAAAACTCTGGAAAAAAAATGTGCAGCCTCCTCATATTCTGGTTATGACTGCCACACCCATTCCCCGCACACTTGCAATGACACTTTATGGCGATTTGCGTGTGTCGGTTATCGACGAACTGCCACCCGGGAGAAAGCCGATTCAGACATTTCATTATTATCAGAGTAAAAGACACAGTTTAAATCAGTTTATTGCCAAACAGGTAAATGAAGGTCGCCAGATTTACATCGTATATCCGCTTATCCAGGAATCCGAAAAAATGGACTTGCTGGATTTGGAAAATGGCTACAACGACATCTGCGAAACTTTTCCGCAATACAAGGTTTGCAAGGTACATGGCAAACTCAAAGCAGTGGAAAAAGACTTTCAAATGCAGCGGTTTGTGTCCGGAGAGGCCCAGATAATGGTGGCAACAACCGTGATTGAAGTAGGAGTAAATGTTCCGAACGCCTCGGTAATGATTATTGAAAATGCCGAACGTTTTGGTCTGTCGCAATTACATCAGTTGCGGGGCAGGGTAGGGCGTGGAGCTGATCAGTCGTATTGTATACTCATAACGGGTTATAAGCTTGCTG
>JAYRXP010000330.1:0-5202 GCA_041917395.1 Paludibacter sp. | reverse complement strand
AGCTGTAGTATTTGCCTGTAAACCTACGGGTTATAAAATTGATGGAACGGTAAATAATCCGGACCTGAATGGTAAGTATGTGTTTATCAAAGAGCGAATAAACCGTGTGTGGACAGCTATCGATAGCACAAAAATAGAGAATGGGAAGTTTACCTTCGAAGGTGTTTGCGACAGTGCCAGAGTAGTTTTTGTCGCTTGCGAATTGCCTGATAACGAGTCGTTGCGTGAGCCATTTGTGTTCGAAAACGGAAATATAACCATAGCGATAAACGAAAAGACTGTAACCGTAGGCGGCACACAACAAAACGAATTGTTGCAGCGTTATCAGGTGGTTAAAAACGACCTTTATGCCAAAGCAGAAGCAATTTATGACAGTTTTAACGACAGCACTTCGACGGAGGCCGACAGAGCAGAACTGGATAAAAAATTAGCAGATTACGAAAAGCTTATTACAGCCAATGATATCCGGTTTGCCACCGAAAATGCAAATACGGTGGTTGGAAACTATATTTTTGGTTCGTCGTTTTTTGGAATGACGGTGGAAGAAAAGGAAAAAATTGTAGCACTGATGACACCCGAAACCAAAGCCAATACACGTATGGCTGAGATAATCGCGGCTATCGATGTTGAAAAACAAACGGCCAAAGGACAGAAATATACCGACATTGAACTGCCGGATTTGAACGGTCAGAAATTAGCATTGTCGTCGCTGGTAGGTAAAACCGACTATGTGTTGGTTGATTTTTGGGCTTCGTGGTGTGGCCCTTGTATGAAATCGCTTCCGGATTTAAAAGCAATTTATGCAAAATATGGTGGGAGTAAACTCGAAATTCTGGGTGTTTCGCTCGATAATGACACTGCCGCGTGGAAAAACACAGTTAAAGAACAGAAAATCAATTGGAAACATATTTCCGACCTTCAGGGATGGAAAAGTGCCGGCGCTGCATTGTATGCAGTTCGCTCTATTCCGGCCACAGTGCTGATTGACAAAAACGGGGTAATTTCAGGCCGCAATTTAAAGCTGTCGGAATTGGAAGAAATAATCAGTTCGGACAAAAAATAAAAAATATAAAAATACAAATTATTTCAAAAAAAAACACGCAATTGTTTTTTAATCAGAATAAAAGCGATATATTTGCAGTCCGTTTTTCGAAAACAAAAATTCAAACATATTTATTAACAAGTTAAAAACTTACCAAAATGACTAAAGCAGATATCGTAAATGAGATTGCTAAAAGCACAGGTCTTGACAAAGCTGATGTTTTAAAAACAGTTGAGGCTTTCATGGAAGCAGTTAAAGATTCTTTAGCAAAAAACGAGAATGTTTATTTAAGAGGATTCGGTAGCTTCGTTGTGAAACAACGCGCTGAAAAAACTGCCCGTAACATCTCTAAAAACACTACTATCATTATCCCGGCTCATAACATCCCATCGTTCAAACCGGCTAAAACTTTTGTTAGTACAGTAAAATAATATTTCCTTAATTTTTAAAGTAAAAGAGATGCCAAGCGGTAAAAAAAGAAAAAGACATAAAATGTCGACGCACAAGCGTAAAAAAAGACTACGGAAAAACAGACACAAAAAGAAATAGTCTTACATGGTCTTTAATACTTTAAAGTCCAAGAAAACAAACTTATAAGCTGTATCTTGGCTTTTAAGTTTGTTTTTTCGTTATAAAAACAACCCTAAAATCAAACAAAGTGAATAGCGAATTAGTAGTCGATGTACAACCATCCGAAATATCTATTGCGCTGCTCGAAGACAAACGACTTGTAGAATTAAACCATGAAGCACGCGAAGAGAGCTTCGCTGTAGGTAATATCTATTTGGGCAAAGTTCGAAAAATAATGCCCGGTCTGAATGCAGCTTTCGTAGATGTTGGACACGAAAAAGACGCTTTTCTCCACTATCTTGATTTAGGTTCGAATTTCAATACATTATATCAGTTTACAACGCAGATACTGAGCGACCGTAAAAAGGTACCTGTTATTTCAAAAATTAAACTGCAGCCCGAAATTGACAAAAGCGGTGCGATAGGAGATATCCTGAAGCCGGGGCAGGACATATTGGTGCAGGTGGCCAAAGAGCCGATATCAACCAAAGGTCCGCGCCTGACAGCCGAAATTTCGATTGCAGGACGATTTTTAGTACTCATTCCCTTCGCCGACAAGGTTTCCGTTTCGTCGAAAATCAAAACCGAAGAAGAGAAAATAAGACTCAAGCAGCTGATACAAAGCATTAAACCAAAGGGTTTTGGTGTTATTGTGCGTACCGTTGCAGAGGAAAAAAAAGTAGCCGAACTCGATAATGAGTTGCGCATTTTGGTAAAACGCTGGGAAGAAGCAGTTGCCAAAACACAACAAACCAAAGGAGTTTCGCTTATTTTAGAAGAATTAGGTCGCACGGTGGGAATAATAAGAGATTTATTCAACACCAATTTTAAACACATACATGTAAACAATCCGGAAGTTGCTACCGAAATCAAAGATTACGTTGAACTCATAGCTCCCGAACGGAAAGACATTGTAAAGCTGTACAAAGAAGAAGCCCCGATTTATGATGGGTTTGGTATTACCAAGCAAATAAAATCGGCTTTCGGACGCACAGTTTCGTTCAAAAGCGGTGCTTATCTGATTATTGAGCACACCGAAGCGTTACATGTTATTGATGTAAATAGTGGAAACCGGTCGAAAAACGGTAGCGGACAGGAGGCAAATGCATTGGATGTGAATCTGGCAGCCGCCGACGAAATTGCCCGCCAGTTGCGACTGAGGGATATGGGTGGAATTATTGTGGTCGATTTTATCGACATGCACGAAAATGAAAACCGTCAGAAACTGTACGACCGCATGCGCGAGGCTATGGCAAACGACCGTGCAAAACATAATATACTACCGCTCAGTAAGTTTGGTCTTATGCAACTTACCCGTCAGCGTGTACGCCCGGTAACACACATCGACATCGAAGAAACCTGTCCCACTTGTTTTGGCACAGGACATACCAAACCTTCAATTTTATTTGCCGACCAATTGGAAAGCAAAATTGAAATGGTGGTAAAACAACTGAAAATCAAAGAATTTACTTTGCATCTGCATCCCTATGTAGAAGCATTTATTTCGAAAGGATTTTTTTCGATGAAGTGGAAATGGCGAGCTAAATACGGCCGCGGATGCAAATTCTTAGCATCACAGCAACTCGGATTTCTACAGTATAAATTCTACGACAAGAAAGGTATTGAAATCAACCTGCAAGAAGCGATTGAAAAGAACTCGTGAAGGTGAAAAAGCCTGCTTCAAGATATTGAGGCAGGCTTTTTTTATGTGTCTTGCCTCATCCTGAAAATAACATTACGTTTTGTGAAAATACAAAAACTCTCACACCAGACTCAAATTTTCATTTTTTAATGCCCGCTTTGTATTCCGTAGGTGTAACTTTGAATTTGGTTTTAAAGCACATACTAAAATACTTCGGGTCGGAAAAGCCAACCATGTAACAAACGTCAGAGACAGATACGTCGTTTTCTGCAATTATTTGTGCTGCACGCTTAAGTCTGAAGTCCTGGAGTAGCTCTTTCCCCGATAGCCCGGTGAGGTTTTTTATTTTGTTGTAAAATTTGGCATGACTCATGGCCATGGCTTTTTCGAGTGTGTCGACTGTATACTCCGAATCAGGAATACCTTTTTCGATTTCGGCAAACAAATCTTTCAGGAATTTTTCGTCGGTCGAAGTAACAGTTACTTTTGATGGTTCGAAAACGAGGTTGTTTTGAAATAATTGCCGGAGTGAATCACGGTTTTTAATTAAGCTTTTTATTTTAACAAGCAGATAATCTGCATCAAATGGCTTTGATATGTAATCGTCGGCACCGGTTTCGAGACCTTTAAACTTAATCTCGTTGTCGGTGCGTGCAGTGAGCAGAATAACAGGTATATGGCTGGTTTCGAGCGTGGTTTTTACTTTTTCGCAGAACTCTATTCCGTCCATTACAGGCATTACATAATCACTTACAATGAGGTCGGGCATTTTCTTTTTTGCAAGTTTAAATCCATCCGCGCCGGTTTCGGCTTCCAAAATATTATAACGGATTTATCGGTTAATTGGTTTCATGCTATTTTTGACTAATGTTTCAAACATATCATCAACCTTTCTATTATTGTATTTAAAGACAAATTCAGCAATATAATTTGGCAAGTATTTTAAACTTACTTGATGATATTGTCCCATTATTCCACGTTTGACAATAGCCCAAAATGATTCAATTGAATTAGTGTTTACACCTTTATATGAATACATTTGCTGATGGTCAACTTTGATATGTTCAATTATTTGAGAAAATTTATTGTATGCTTTATATTCATCTGTAATTATTACTGACTCTGAATTGTTAACGTATTTATTTACAAGTTTTTTTAAATCGGTATAAGTTGTATTTTTCATAACTTGAGCAATGATATTACCATCTCTTTGTACTATTCCAGCAACGGGGGTTTTATCTGTTCCTCTGCCTCTTTTGGGTGAAATATCACTTAAAGCAGAGTTTCCCTTTTTTCTATTAAATTTAAAACCATCTTGTTTTAATTCTTTAATTCTCTCGTCAAGTTCTTGATTTTTATATGGTTTATATGTTTTAATAGTACTGCCATTATTAAATTTTCGAGGTTTGCCACCTATGTATGTTTCATCCATTTCGAGAATGCCTGATAATTCAATTTCCCTGTTTTCAATTACCATTAATTCCCTTATTTTATGACCAATAGTCCATGCAGTTTCATAATGTACACCTAAATTTCGCTCTAACTGTTTAGCCGATATTCCCTTTTTAGCATCGGAAACAATAGCAAATGAATACAACCATGTTTTAAGCGGTAATCTTGTATTGTGTAAATTTGTATTTGTTGTAACCGAAAATGATTTATCACATTTTTTGCAATGAAATCTACCATCATTACTTCGCTTACTAATATCATTTGAGTTGCAATATGCACACCTTATTTTATTACCCCAGCGAACTTTTTCAAAATACTTTGTTGCATCTAATTCGTTGGTAAATCTGTTTGAAACTTCAATTATGTTCATTTTATGGTTATTTTTTTATCAAACAAAAAAAGTGTTATCTTTGAGGTTTTATCTTTGCCAATTATTTTATTGTTTAATGAATAAATCCACTAGTGTCCCATTAAAAATTGGGACGTTATTAAAAGT
>JAYRXP010000329.1:0-5748 GCA_041917395.1 Paludibacter sp. | reverse complement strand
TTGTTGCCTACCATTGCTTTTTTTCCGGTAATCTGACAAATTTTTGACATTTCAGTATATCTTTTTTATGTATTATATTTTTTCTCAAAAACAGTGCGCAAAATTACACTAAATTTTCCAAACCAACAAGCGTTTTTCTGTTTTATTTCTATATTTATTCGATAAATCTTTCTTTTTTAGCTTAACTTGTTGTTGTATAGTGTTTTATTGTAAAATTTCGACCAAAAACAGAAAGGCGCTTTGGGTGGTTCGTTCAATATTTTGAATGCGATTGGCTCCGAACTGAAACAATCTGCTTGTTGTTCCGGTTGGTGTGCTGATGCCTATCCATACCGTGCCAACGGGCTTTTCGGGTGTTCCACCATCCGGACCTGCCACACCCGAAGTTGCAATTGCAATGTCTGTGTGCAACAACTGTCGCGCTCCTTTAGCCATTTCTTCCACTACGGCAGCACTTACAGCTCCGTTGTCTTCAAGAATGTCATGGCTTACGCGCAATACAATTTCTTTTATTTCGTTGGAATAGGCCACTATTGAGCCTTTGTAGTAGGCAGAACTGCCGGGCACTTCGGTAATTTTGTGCGCAATATTTCCTCCCGAACAACTTTCAGCGGTAGCCAGTGTTAACTTTTTTCCAAGCAAAACACGCCCTGCCAATACTTCGAGTGGAAGATCTTCGAAAGCAACAACAGCTTCGCCCAAAAGCTGAGCCAGCGTAGATATATATTGATTCATTTCAAATTCGAGCGACAACTCATCGTCCGAACTGCCGCTTAAACGCAACTTTACGAGTCCGTAGTTGGGTAAATAAGCCAAATGCAGATAATCCGGCAAAGAGTTCTCCCAATCA
This sequence comes from Paludibacter sp., assembly GCA_041917395.1. Lineage (GTDB taxonomy): Bacteria > Bacteroidota > Bacteroidia > Bacteroidales > Paludibacteraceae > Paludibacter. The sequence goes on along the minus strand of JAYRXP010000329.1, from coordinate 4,898 downwards.
GCAATTTTCAACGCGAGAGCTGACTCCGGATATCCTTTGACAAGTACATTTTTATGAACAATGGCGGGAGTTTCGAATTTTTTCTGCAGGCGCGGAATAATTTCGGTTGCCATAGCATTTTTCATTTCGTTGGGTACGCCCGGCATCGAAACAATCACTTTTCCATCTTTTTCGAACCAGGTTACAGGTGCCGTTCCAACCGGGTTTTGAATTACCGTACAGTTTTCCGGAACCATGGCCTGCAGTGCAGTGAGTTCATTCATTGCACGTTGGCGATTCCGGAGCAATTGTTCAATATTCCGGTGAACATCTTCATTGAAAACCAGTTTTGTGTCGAAATATTTACAAAGCGTTTGTTTTGTTATATCGTCTTTTGTAGGACCTATTCCTCCTGTAAATAAAACAATATCGGCTCTGACCAATGCATTGTCCAGCGCTTCGGTAATATGAAGCGCATCATCGTGGACCGAAGTAATCTGCGCTATATGAAAACCGGCTTTGTTTAGTTCTACCGCCATCCAGGCGGAGTTGGTGTCTACAATCTGACCAATCAGAATTTCGTCGCCGATAGTAATTATTTCAACAGAATTTCTATTTGCCATTTATTCATTTACCATTTAAAATTAATCACTATATTATTCAATTATCACATCATCAATACATCATCACATTTCCTTTAATTCCTTCGCTGCAATTTCCACCTGATCGTACCAATTCTGTCCGAATTTCCGGATAAGTGGTTCTTTCAGGAAACGATAAACAGGTACTTTTAGTTTACTGCCTAATTTACGGGCGCAACCGCAAACATGCCATCGATGATAATTTACTGCGGTAAAATCGTCGAACTTTTTGGTTCGCACCGGATACAAATGACACGATATGGGCTTGTAGAAATCGGTTCGTCCTTCACGATATGCTTTTTCCAACACACATTTGCATGTTTCCATTTCGTCATAATACGTGAAAATACATTCGGCTCCGTTGACAATGGAAATTGCCAGCTCGCCTTCGCGGTCGAGATACGAAATTCCCTGCTTTTCAATTACCTGTTGTGATTCAGGAGCCAGTTCGTCCCATACAAGCGGTAAAATCTTTTCAATAACAGCTACCTCCTCCGCAAGTACCGGAGCTCCTTCGTCGCCTTCCACACAACAAGCTCCTTTGCATGAAGCAAGATCGCATACAAAGCGCTCTTCGAGCAAGTCCAGGCTTATTATAGTGTCGTTTATTTGTAACATTTCTTTTTGAAATTAGAAGTTAGTTTTAAAACAGCCCCCAACCCCCAAAGGGGAGCCGGAAAAGACGATTCTGTGTTAATCAACATCACCTTTAGGGTATGGGCTAATAATTTTTCATTATCACAAAATCAATTGTTCTTCAATGCTGGTAATCCCAGGTGGTATTTAACCGCCAGAAAACGCATTCCGATAACCGAAAGTGCTGAAAGTACCTGTATAAGTTCTTCCCTGAAATTAAGTATTGTGCATAAATAAAATACTACACCGCCTAACACGCAGGCTAATGCATAAATGTCTTTTCGGAAAATAAGAGGTTCTTCATTTATCAGTATATCGCGCAAAATACCACCAACAGAGCCGGTTATCATTCCCATGACGATGGTTACCCAAAACGGAAATCCGGCAGCAATACTTCGCTCAATACCAACAACGACAAATAGCCCCAATCCGATAGTGTCGAAAATGAAAAATGCATTGTTGAATATTTTCATTTTATTTCCCATAGATATTACGGCAAATAACGCTATTCCGGTAATAATGAGGTAGGAGGGTTGCTGCATCCAAAAAGGGGTGACATTGAGCAATAAATCGCGTGTTGTGCCTCCTCCGATAGCGGTTACCAACCCAACGACATACGCTCCGAACCAGTCAAAGTTTTTTGCTGAAGCCAGTCGGATGCCGCTTATTGCAAAAGCAAATGTGCCGATGTAGTCAACTGTTTGAATCAGATTCATTTGTTTAGACTTTAGAGTAAAGAACAAAGACCTTGTTTTATGATCCACGGCAAAATAAAAGCCGAATATCTTTTATTCTTTAGTCTTTGTTTTCCGGTTCTGTTTATAAAAAAAAGCGTATCAAAATATTCTTCTGACACGCTTCTGCAATATTTTTTCGGAAACTTATTTCTTTGGAGCAGGAGCTGGTTGCTCTTTCGCAGCTTCAGGGTTTTCTCCGAATCCGGGAGCTACTACGCCTGGCTCAGCCTGTTTTGCATTTTGATATTGCTCTTTAATTTCAGAATCGTTCGAAGAAACATCTTTTTTGTTTACGGCAACAGATGCTACTGAGAAAACCACAACGAAAATTACCAAAAACCAAGTGCCTTTTTCAAGAAAATCGGTTGTTTTGCGAACTCCCATAATCTGATTCGATGACGAAAAACCTGCTGCAAGGCCGCCGCCTTTCGAGTTTTGTACCAAAACTAATAATATTAATAATATAGAAGCGATAACAATTAAAATAGTGAAAAGAGTGTACATATTATGTTCGTTTTTTTGTGTTTACGAGTATTTTTTCCAAAAATCGAATTTGGTCTGCAAAGTAAATACTTTTTTTTGGATTAATCAAATTTAATTCGTTCAATATTGCTATGGCTTGCTCAAATTTTTTCTCCCGAATCAACTTTTTAGCATATTCTTCCGTAATTTCAATTTTTGTTTCACGCGGCCGTTCTTCAAATTGAAAATAATCGGGCGTTGGGATAATAATTGGTTTCGGAGTCTCTGAACCATTATTATCTGAGGCTGCCGGAGCACTTTTCGTTTCCTTGATCTGTTGTTCCTGTCCGGTTGAAATGGCTTCGCGGGCAGCCTTGAGCCTTTCTGCCAGACTCCGGAGACTCTGTTTGGTATCGCCACCTTTCGATTCTACTTTTTCAATCATTTCGAAGTAGTTACCCGAAGCTCCACTGTCTCTTTCAAATCGCTTAGGTTCGGCCAGCAATCCTTTTTCGGGGTTTATCAGGTAATATAGACTACGCCTGTCGGCTGAATAAATACCCGCTTTTTTCAGGTAAAACTCAGCCTGCAAATCGTTGGCTTTGTGCATGGCTTTTGCCAGCAACAGATGTGGATGCGCAAAATAAGGATATAGCTCTGTCATTTCCCTGAGATCGCCCGTAAGTTCGGGCGTTATTGTTTCGGGATTTTTAAGCAGAGAAATAAAGTTTTCTTTTGTCATTTCAGTTTCCGGTATCGGGAATTACCACTTTGCAACTGTCTCGTTATAAATGTTATCGCTTATTTCTTCAATAATGGTCTTGAGCAGTTCGTCCTGCACATCGTTCAACAACTTTGAACTGTCAAAAGTCTGATAGGCAGAGTATTTCTTTTCAAAATCATCCTGCGGATTTTTATTGTTTTTGAACCGCACATTAATTGTTACTGTCAGTTTGGTTTGCGAGGCATAGGTGTCGGCACTAATAGCCATGGGAGTGAGGTAGTATTCCGTTATTTCGCCTTCGAGATGCATGTCTCCTCCTTTTTTCAGCACTTGCAAACGGGTGTTGCGTGTGTAAATATCGCGAAGTTTCTCGGAAAATTGTTGCGCAAGAGGTGCATATACCAATTCTGCTGTGTTGGTGAATTCGGATATCGAAATGGATTTCGTTTTGGTATAGTCGATGGATGCACCGTTAAATTTATACGAAATGGTGCAGCCTGAAAGCTGAACAACAAAAAGTATAATTAACGGTAATTTTATATTTCCAATTTTCAATTTCATAATTTCTGATATTAATCTCTGATTTCGAACTGCATTATTCTATGCCGTATTCTTTTATTTTGCGGTACAGTGTCCGTTCGGATATTTTAAGTTCCTCGGCAGCTGCTTTTCGTTTGCCACGGTATTTTTCGAGTGTCTGTTTTATCATTTGTCGTTCCATGTCTTCGAGCGTCTGTGGTTGTGGCGTTGATTCTAATTCATGGTATTCTTCTGCCACTTCAAAATCGCTGTTATCGTCAACCTGAGAATTATACGAAGTATTATCGCGTGTAATTTTTTCGGCAAATATATCAACAGGAGCTGCTGTGGGTTTAAATGTATCGGCATGGGCCAGAAACGGATTTGCAAACTGCGAATCGGCAGGCGCAACTACAGGTTGTTGCCCGTTCATTATGTCGTGTACCAGTTTTTTCAGGTCGTTCATGTCCTTCTTCATGTCAAAAAGCACCTGATACAAAATTTCCCGTTCGCTGTTGAAGGAGCGGGCTTCATTGGACTGACGTGAAAACAACGCCGGCATACGCTCTATCTCGTTTTCGGGCAGATAGGTGCGCAAAATCTGAGCATTAATTTCACGTTGTTGCTCAATGACCGAGATTTGCTCAGTGATGTTTTTCAACTGACGAATGTTACCGTTCCAATAGTAGCTCATCAATAAACGTTTTGCATCATCGGTCAAACGTACAGGAGGCATCCGGTATTTTTCAGCAAAATCAGACGCAAATTTACGGAAAAGCAAGGCTATGTCATCTTTACGTTCGCGCAATGGCGGAACTGTAATGGGAACTGTGTTGAGGCGGTAGAATAAGTCTTCGCGGAATTTGCCATCGCGCGTGGCCTGGCTCATGTTTAAATTGGTAGCTGCCACAACTCTTACGTTGGTTTTAAGCGTTTTCGATGAGCCGACTTTGATAAATTCACCGGTTTCGAGTACGCGCAATAATCGAACCTGTGTGGATAAGGGTAATTCACCTACTTCATCTAAAAATATGGTTCCACCGTCAGCTACTTCAAAATAACCTTTACGATCGGCTGTGGCGCCGGTAAAGGAACCTTTTTCGTGTCCGAAAAGTTCAGAGTCGATGGTCCCTTCGGGGATTGCTCCGCAGTTTACAGCTATATAAGGTCCGTGTTTCCGATGACTGTAGTTGTGAATGA
>JAYRXP010000328.1:0-2345 GCA_041917395.1 Paludibacter sp. | reverse complement strand
GTGTGGCATCAATATGCCTGAGCAGCTCTCGCGAACTTGCCGTTGCACCATTGTCGACCACAGCAATAGGCGTATCAACCAGCGTTTCGTTACGATAAATTCCACAATACAGTGCCGGATAAACCAGCGATGCAATGATAAAAATAATCACCACACCACGGTCGCTAAACACCACTTTAAACTCGTTTCTGTAAATCGAAATTATATCTTTTGCTATCGAGATCCACTTCTGAAGCGGACTCATATTATGATTCGAAGTTCTCATGTTCTTAATTTACCGGATAATTTTGGAGAATAGCCGCATTTTTCAGTCGGTGATAAACAAACAACGGAAGAATATTAAATGCCAGCAACGCTACAAACGAAATAACCGAAAATTGCACAGCTGTACCGTGTAAAGCCTGATTGACATAAATATTAAAATAATGTCTTATCGGAAATAAATCACTAAAAATGCGCGACATATAAGGCAATTGCTCGATAGGAAATGTAAATCCTGCAAATGTAAATCCTAAAAGTCCGTAGAAAGCGGTAAGCGTAACACCATCGCGCAAAACAGGTGTAAGTCCGATAAAAAGCACACCCACAGCCTGATAAGCCAGCACGTACAAAAACGTGGTTAGAAACATCCACCCAATGGACGAATTCATTGGATATTGCATCAGCCTGTAAAGCAGAATATTACTAATAATTCCCATCAACGTAAAAATGATAGTGTAAGGCAAAAGTTTTCCGGTAACGGCTGCAAAAACAGAGTTTCCCGCATTTTCGAGCCATTGATGCGCTGTCCGTTCCTTAAATTCCACGCCGATAGCAAACACCGTCATAAGCAATATCATAAGTTGCAAAACACCCGGAAGCAACACATTGAGCAGGTAAATACCATAATTTGCCCACGGATTTCCAACCTGATGCGTATCGATTACGATAGGCTGAATGATACCCATAATACGGCTCTCCTCCACTCCTTTTGCCCTCAAAACCTGCCGTTGTACCGCGCCGGAAGTGAGTGCACTCATGTACGAAATATCCTTCAACAACAGCGATCCGGCAATCAGGTAGCCATTATTTACATAGAATTTCAAGGTTGGTCGGCGATTGCTGAGCACCTCGCGGGCAAAACCTTTATCAATTTCAACAAAAGCGTAAATATTACCCTTTTGCATTTCTTCGCGTGCTTCGGTGTGGCTAGCCACTTTCATCACAATATCGGCCTGTTGCGTACAGTTCAGATTACGGGCAAACTGCCTCGAAAGCGCCGAATTATCTTTATCCACAATGGCTATAGGCATTTTATTGGGTTGTCCTTCGTTGAAAAACGTCAGAAAAAACACAAAACAAAACGCCATAACCAAAACCGTTCCGATAAAATAAATCGGCCGGCTAACCATGCGCCTGAACTCACGGCTAAGTGTGTTGGTTATTGCTGAAAATATTGTTGTTAACATAAACCCCAAATCCTCTAAAGGAGAATAATTTAAAAAATTTGATTTTGAAAAAATGAAAAAAGTATTTTTATTCTTCCGTTAGACGAATCAGAGGTTTACATTTTCAATCAATGCACTCATACCCGGACGTAAGCCATCAACCACAGTTGCAGGTTCGGCGCGCACTTCGAAAGTTTTCACATCAAATTGTCCGGTAGTTTTTGTTGCTTTCCAGGTGGCGTACGAAGCCATTGCTTTTATGTAGTTTACCTTTACATCAATCACTTTATTATTCAGAGCCGGAATTTTTACTTTCAGTACAGTTCCGGTTTTCATTCCGCCAAGCAGGTCTTCGCGCACATTGAAATTAAAATGTATTTTGCTTAAATCCACGATACTCATTATAGGTGCTCCGGTCCCTACCAACTCGCCCCTGTTGGGATAAATCTCACTGATTTCGCCATCGGTTGGAGCCAGCAATGTGGTTTCTTTCATATACGATTTTACTTCGTTTACGGCACCACGGGCTCTGTCAACCAACGCAAGTGCCGCTTCTTTATCCTCGAGTTCGGCTCCGTTCCTGGCCATTTCGTACTGACTTTTAGCTGCATTGGCAGTTGCTACAGCTGCTTTGTACTGCGCTTCGGCCTCGTCCCGTTTTTGTGCTGGCACTACTCCTTTGTCAAATAATTTCTGAACTCTATCGAACGATTTTTTGGTAATATCAACGCCAACCAACGACTTCTGATACATTTCGAAAGCACCTAAAATCAGTTCTTTACGGGCACCCTTAATGGCTTTTTTGTTTTGAGCCTGAGCAGCCTGTTCGGCAGCAGTAGCCTGTTCCATTTTGGCATTCAGTTCCGGACTTTCGACCACCACAAGTGTATCGCCGGCATGAACGTAATTTCCTTCGTC
>JAYRXP010000327.1:0-3569 GCA_041917395.1 Paludibacter sp. | reverse complement strand
CAGTTGGCAGTAAAAGTATTGAAATAGCGTTAAATGAAAATGAACCTGTAAATATTCAAATAGAATTTTATAAAAAAGGACAGCGCAATTCTATTCGTTTAGAGTGGGAAGTGCCAGGTGAAGATCCAATTCAAAAAGCAAAAGAAGTGGCTGCAAAATGTGATGCAGTAGTTGTTTATGCAGGTCTTTCAAACCTGTTCGAAGGAGGAAATAACGACAGATCAGATATTTTACTTCCCGGCGAACAAAACCGTCTAATAAGCGCAGTGGCAAAAGTAAATCCAAATACGGTTGTTGTTTTAATCAACGGATCACCAATTGGCATGCCCTGGATAAATGATGTAAATGCAATTCTCGAAGCCTATTATCCGGGCGAAGAAGGTGGAAATGCCATTGCCAACGTTATTTTCGGAAAAGTTAATCCATCCGGGAAACTCCCTGAAACATTTCCTATGAAAATTTCGGATAATCCCGCTTTCAATAATTATCCGGGAAAGGATAATATTGTAAATTATGCCGAAGGAATTTATGTTGGCTATCGCCATTACGATAGCAGGAATATTGAACCTTTGTTTCCTTTTGGTTATGGTTTGTCGTACACTTCATTTGGTTATAGTGACTTGAAATTGTCGAAAAATGGAAAAACTGTAATAGCAAGTTTCAATCTGAAAAATACAGGAAGCCTTGCCGGAGCGGAAGTGCCGCAAATGTACATTCATGATATTACCTCATCAGAAGACCGACCATTGAAAGAACTTAAAAACTTTGATAAAATATATTTACAGCCCGGTGAAATGAAAAAAGTTACATTCGTCATTTCAAATGAAGATTTATCTTTTTATTCGGCTGTGAAAAATAAATGGATAATGGAAAAGGGGCAGTTCGAAGTACTTATCGGAAGTTCATCGCGCGATATAAGGCTAAAAGGTAGTTTTTCAAAGTAAGATTGAATTATGATTCATAAGTTTATTTTTGTTGCTTGTGCAATATTGGTGTCGCTTACAATAAGTGCTGCGCTTAAATCTGCAACTATCTTTTCCGACAATATGGTTTTGCAACGAAATTCTGCCATCCGTGTTTGGGGGACTGCACAACCGGGGCTAAAAATTACAATTAGTTTGAATACTGCATCGGTAAACAGTGAAGTAAATGCAGATGGAACCTGGTCTGCAATATTGCCTGAATTTGACGCTGGTGGTCCTTATAGCTTGATTATATCCGATGGACAAACTAAAATTGAATTTAAAAATGTTTTAATAGGCGATGTCTGGTTTGCGTCTGGACAGTCGAATATCGAACACCCTGTACGTGGTTGGGAATGGATCCCTCACTCGGCTGTCAATAATGCTGAAAAAGAAATTGCTGATTCAGATTTTCCTGAAATCAGATTGTTTTCAGTCCAAAAATATCCTTCGCCCGTAAAATTAAACGATTTGGTTTCCGGAAAATGGCAAATAGCGGGACCTTCAAGTGTTGCCGACTTTTCCTCCATTGGTTGGTTTTTTGCGAAAGAACTGTATAAAAAAATCAAAGTGCCTATCGGGATAATAAATTGTTCGTGGGGTGGAGTGCCTATTCAGTCACTTATGAGTCGGGAGTCGTTGCAGCCCTATTCCTCTGTTGTGAAAATTCCGACTATCCCTGAAAAATTTAATCAAACTGAATGGGCAAGTCAAATAACCGAATCATTGGAAAAAAATCGGATTCGCCGAAATCAAATCAGTTATATTGCAAATGGAATTTCTGAGAAGATTAATAGCTTGAATTTTGACGATTCTGAATGGAATGTTGTTGATTTTCCAACTGAGAATACGCATTTAGGAAATGTTGTTTGGTTTCGTAAGAAAATTGAGTTGACAAAATCAGATTGCAGCCATAAGCTTTGTTTGTCATTAGGTTTCCCTGATCGTCAGACTCAGGTTTACCTAAATGGAACTGAGTTGGGCTTTTTCTTATACCCACACCCTGTAGTGATAGAAGTACCACAAAAACTGTTGCGTTCAGGGACAAATATCATTACAATGAGAATTGGACAACCTTTTGGAGAATCGAAAGTGTTTGGAAACAAGGAAGAATTCTATCTTGTGAATCCAGCTGGAACATTTTCGTTGGGTTTAAGTACTGGTTGGAAGGTTAATGATAAGCTTGAACCGATTAATCAGACAACTGAAATGTACCAGAATAATCCGACTTACTTATATAACGGTATGGTTGCTCCAATAATTCCGTATGCTATCAAAGGATTTATTTGGTACCAGGGTGAAGCAAATGCGGGTGAAGCGGTTTTATATGAGCAACTTTTTCAGGGTCTTATTACCGACTGGAGGCAACGTTGGAACAAAAATGAGTTGCCATTTCTATTTGTTCAAACTTCCAATATCGAGCTTTCACATCAATTTGAGAATAAATCGGACTCATGGTGTAATTTGCGTGAAGCTCAAAAAAAAGCACTCTTACTGCCGAATACAGGAATGATTGTGTCGTTGGATATGGGTGATCCTTATGATGTACATCCAAAAAACAAACAGGATTTTGCACAACGGTTGGTTTTACAGGCATTGTGTAAGGTGTATAATAAAAAAGTTATAGCTGATGGGCCTGAATTTTCAATATCAGAAGTTCAGAAAAATGTTGTAGTCCTCATAACCAAAGACTCGAAATGCAATCTAAACGTTAGAAATCCGAATGATTTGAACGGTTTTGAGATTGCCGGCCCAGATAAAAAGTATTATGTAGCAAAAGCATGGCTGAAAAAAAATAAAATTTACGTTTCATCTGCATTTGTGAAAAATCCGGTTTCGGTTCGTTATGCATGGTCGAATAATCCCAAATGTAGTTTGTTTAATTCAAGTGGTTTACCAACATCTCCATTTATAGTCTCGGTTTAAAAAAAAATATAAAATGAATAAGAAGATATTAAGTTTATTAGTGGTATTTGCCTTTAATTCTGTGTTATATGCTGGTAATATATCAGAATTTAATTATAAGAAATATGAAAAAATTATCCGCCAAAACATTTATAAGGATTACAAAAAAATGTATCGTGAGGCGGGTGGTGAATTTCTATATCCGTTTATAACTCCTGGCAGTAATAATTATCCTGATCAGCTTTGGGATTGGGACTCCTGGTTAAGCGATATCGCATTACGTCAAATTTTACATGATATTGGCAATCAAGCAGATAAAAATGAGGCATTAAAATATGAGCAGGGTTGTATTCTGAATTTTTTATCGTGTTGCAAAATGGATGGTTGGATGCCGGTAATGATTAACCGAAAGCCCAATATCCTCTCTGAACGGCCAAAAGATATTTATGAGGTCAATATGCACAAACCCTGCATTGCCCAACATGCAGCATTTTTAATCAAAGAAAATGGGGGAAATGCAGAATGGCTTCGTGCCGACTTTGAAAAATTGCAATACTTTATAGACGCATATAAAACCCGATACTTCAGTAATGCTACCGGATTATATTTCTGGCAAAACGACATTCTGATTGGTGTCGACAATGATCCTTGTACTTTTTTCAGACCTGACCGAAGTTCTGCGTCTATTTTTCTGAATTGTTT
>JAYRXP010000326.1:0-3108 GCA_041917395.1 Paludibacter sp. | reverse complement strand
TTCAACGATTTAGAGTTTAAATTTCCAATAATTTCATCTCCTAATTTATCATTTCCTATGGCACTAATGGCGCGTCCATCGAAACCAAACTGCGATACATGATACGCAAAGTTTGCAGGAGCACCTCCCAATACTTTTCCATCGGGAAATATATCCCATAAAATCTCTCCTATTCCTACTATGATATTTTCCATAATTTAATTATCAATTGTTAATTGTTAATTATTAATTAGTTAAGTCCCAACTCCCGCTCAATTTGCTCCAACGATTTTCCTTTGGTTTCGGGAATCCATATCTTTACAAACACAAATGCAATAATACTGAAAACTCCGAAAATAGCAAAAAGATAATGTAACCCGAGCGAACCCTGAATGACCGGAGCAAAATATACTGTAAGGAAAGTACAAAGCCAGCTTACTGCTGTTGAAAATGACATGGCCAAACCTTTAATTCTGTTGGGATAAATTTCGGAAATAATAACCCACATAACCGGTGCAAACGAAGCTGCAAAAAAGGAAATATACACCAACAAAGCAACCAATACGCCTGCTCCGTTTTGCACTGGCTTTGCAAATTCATAAGTCAGATACGCCAGCGACAAAATCATACCAGCTGCACCCCAAAGCAATAATGTTTTGCGCCCTTTTTTATCCACAAGCCACAAAGCAACAATAGTCATTAGGAAGTTAACCAACCCGACAATCATGGCCTGCATCACCGAATCGCCCTGCGCCGATCCTGCAGCTTTGAAAATTTCGGGCGAAAACATAATCACGGCATTGATTCCCGTAATTTGTTGCAATGCAGCTATCAATGTTCCTATCAGAACAATTTTTCCGGTTTTTCCTTTGAAAAGTTCGCCAAACGACATTTTTTCTTTTCTCTGTTCATTCAGCAAAGCTTTTTCCATTTCGGGGAGTTCTGTATTTACCAAAGCTTCTCCTCCAATGCTTGCGAGCACTTTTATTGCATCAGCTTTTTTACCATGAGCGAGCAACCAACGCGGACTTTCGGGGAATTTCACAATCAGAAACAGGAGAAACAATACACCAAAAACACCCGGCACAGCCAGCATATATCGCCAACTGTTATCACCCAACCCCATCAACAAATAATCGAAAATATAAGCCAATACTATACCTATGGTAATGGCAAACTGATTAAACGAAACTAATCGTCCACGATTATGTGCAGGCGCAATTTCGGAAATATACATGGGTGCAACTACCGATGTAGCTCCAACAGCCAATCCCGATAAAACACGCAAAATAGTAAGCATCGTGGCCGATTCTGAAAATGCACAGCCAAAAGCAGAAATAACATACACCACGGCTGTAAAAATCATAACATTTTTACGACCAAATTTTTCGGTGAAATTACCTGTAAAAAGTGCGCCAACCAAACAACCGAATGTGAGCAAAGCAGCCACCGTACCAAGCCCACTGTCGGTAAGGGAGAATTCACCCTTAATCATATCCACCGCTCCCGAAATGCCGGCCATATTCAGCCCGAAAAGTAACCCGCCATTGATGGCTACAAAGGTTATCCAATATAAATACCTATTGTTCATATAAGAATGTATTAACTTATTTTATTTCGTATATTTTTATGTCCTGAGCCTCCCACGACTTAGTATGTGCAAAAAAGCTGACACTATTGAAATGTTGCGTTGGAAATACAATGTTGGTCATTACCGTTTCGCCATCGTTGATAAATATTTCGGACGAGGCTTTATCCACCAACAGTCGAACTTTATAGCTGTCGCGTGTAGCTAATGGCGCGATTGGTTCGGAAACATATTTACGACTGAAATCATTCAGACCGCAATTGCGGCGATCAACTTTCAGAATATTTTGCTCTAAATCGAAGGTAAAATTCAGATAATCGCCGTCTGCATTTGTCAAACCAAAGCCCAGAATTTTTGAACTTTGACGCTGAATTGTCATTTCGATTTCAAACTTTCCATTAAATGAAGATAATACATCAAGAAGTGATTTTTCTTTGTGAATACTCTGATTGGCAATTGTTTTGACCTTTCCCCGCAATGCTGTTACTTCGCGTGACGGGGTATTTGCCAGAATCAAATGTTTTCCATTGCTTTTCAGCGTCAACTCACGTGCAACAGTCATGGCACTTCGGAAACCTTTAGTCGGCACATCGTTGGCATAATCCCAGTTACTCATCCATCCGATAAAAATTCGTCGCCCATCAGTCTGAGGAATATTGTTGAATGTAACTCCGGCATAATTATCTCGACCGTAATCAATCCAGAGAGGATAAGGTAAGTTGTCGGCTGTAAAAGTTTTGCCGTCAAAATCGCCGATAAAATACTGAGTAGCCGAACCGCCATTAGGCCCACCGGGATTTATACTCACCAGCAAAACCCATTTGGTTTTTCCTTCGTAAGTCAGCGAAAATAAATCGGGGCATTCCCACACGCCACCGTGCGCACCCATTTCGTTGCCAAACTCGCTCAGTTTCGACCATTTTTTCAAATCGGGTGAACCGTAAAAAGTAATGGTTTGTTTGGTAGCTAATGCCATCACCCATAGCTTACTCTGTTCGTTCCACGATACTTTTGGGTCACGAAAATCGGTAATCCCGGGATTTGCTAACACCGGATTACCTGCATATTTCGTAAAAGTCCGCCCTTTGTCAGTACTGTAGGCAATAGATTGTTGTTGCGTTTTACCATTGGAAGTATAAATAGCTACCATTGCATTTTTTCCGAAACCAGCCGTATTATTTACATCAATTACGGCACTTCCCGAGAAGATATCACCCAAACTGTCAATTCCCAACGCTGTTGGCAAATACGTCCACGACGTTAAATCGGTACTTACTGCATGTCCCCAGTGCATATTACCCCACTTATTTCCATAAGGATTGTACTGATAAAAAAGATGGTACTCACCATCGAGATAAACCAATCCATTGGGGTCGTTCATCCAACCATACTCAGGACTAAAATGAAACTGAGGACGGTATTTCTCGTTGTATTCGAATTCAAAACGATCCGACTCTTTTATATTGGAAAGTCCCAACGAAGAATTTTCGGTATTTTCGAAAGTGAGTGACAACTGCTGACCCTTGAATTTTTTCACATCG
>JAYRXP010000325.1:0-2225 GCA_041917395.1 Paludibacter sp. | reverse complement strand
CGGTTGTTTGCCTGTTTCGATCGATCCATCAACGATAATTTTTTGAGTATAACCACGTACTGAATATTCCAAATCAGGATTACAGGCCGTAAAAATTGTTGCTACTATCAGCAAGCTAATCAGTTTTATATGTTTTAAAAATGAAATGTCCATGAAAGAGCAGGTAAAATTGGTATGAGGTATGACATCTGGATTTTATAATTTTTTTCCGAATCTGAATTATTAATACTGTAATAAACCTGAAATGGATTGGCGCGGTTATATACATTGTAGACCGAAAAGTTAAGATCCGATTTTAAATTTCCCAATGGTTTCAATTTATAATTTGCCGAAATGTCCAACCGATGATAATCGGGCATTTTGAAAGCATTGTATTTGGAGTATTCTAGAACCACTTTATCGTCGATTACAAACCAGCTTCGGGGAAGATTTAGCCTGCTGCCAGTAGCATAGGAATAGGTTGCACTTATATGCCACGCACTGTTAATCCGATACATAAGCACCGCTGTTAAATCGTGACGACGATCGTTGGTGGCGGCAAAGAGTTTTCCTTCATTGATTTTATCAAACTGTCTGTAATTCCAACCCAGTGTGTAATTTATCCACCCGCTTAAAGTTCCTGTGTTCTTTTTTGCCATAAATTCAGCTCCGAAGGCACTTCCTTTGCCTTGATAAATAACTTCATATAATTTCTCAATGCTAAATAAGTCATTGATGTTTCCTCCGAATTCCAGTATATTCCGAAACGATTTATAGTAAAGTTCGGCACTAATTTCGTATTCGTTTTGATTAAGGTTTCTAAAATAGCCCCCTGAGAAATGCCATGCCGTTGCCGGCTTAATAGCAGAAGTGGTTGAAACAAAAATTTCGAGTGGCACTCCGAAGTTTACAACGGGCACTCTGTTAAAGAACTGAATATGCCGACTTGCTGCTATTTTTACTGAAGATTGGTCATTTAAAAGCCAACGACTAAAAAATCGGGGTTCAAGTCCTATGTAAACCGGATTGTGCCTGGAGCTTAAGGGGGCTTCGAAAAAGTTTGTCAGGTTTTTATACAGACTTCCCCGTAATCCGATATTAAGTAATATGTCGTTGATTTCCAATTCATCCCGTACATAAAGAACTGTTTCGATGGATTTTGCAATATTTGATGGCTTTGGAGAAATGGCGTCGGCTGTCGACAAATGGATTACTGATGGCAGTATTTTGTTGTATGACGCTTCAAGTCCACTTTTAAATGTATGTTTGTTAAGTTGATATACTATATCGGATTTATAAGAAAAAACCGTATTGTTTGACTGTAACGAGTACATATTTGCTAACCAGTTTACTTCCGATTGCATATAAAATTCCGAGCTGCTCAACGCATGTGACATGCTGAATTTGTCTGTGAAAATATGTTGTAACTGTAATCCGAAAACACGGTTTCCCCATTTGTTTCGATTCTTTTCAAGAGCATATTTAATATTCTCTGCTATCGAAATCTGATCATTCCCGGTGTAAAAGTATCCCGTAAGCTTTGTCTGCGGCTTGAATTGATAGCTAAAACCCGCGTTAGTGTCTGAAAATTCGAAGTCATTTTGAGCCAGTTTTTCATTTAATCCTGCTTTAACAAGTAATGGAACAACAAACGCACCGATGTAACTACCTCGTTGCGAAGCATAGATTGCCAGTTTTTTGGTTAAAGGCATTTGTATTGTTAAACGCGATGCAATAATTCCGATACAACCATCAACCTGTATTTTTTTTGGGATATTCGTAAAGTTTCGTATGTCAACGACCGAAGAGAGCCGACCGCCGTATTCAGCCGGAATACCGGACTTCAGATATTTCATGCGGTCGATCAAATCAGGATTAAATACTGAAAAAAGGCCTAAAACATGAGTTGGGTTTTGAATAGCACAACCATTTAGTAAAATTAAATTCTGATCATTATTACCTCCTCTTACATTTATGTTGGCACTCGCTTCGCCTGCCTGTGATATGCCTCCCAGATATTGCAGCGCCTTGAACGGGTCGGCATCACCCATAATATTTGGAAGTTTTTTCAGTTCACTAATATCAATATTTATACCCGATGAACCTGATTTTATATTTCCAAACGGCATGTTTATGCTAACCTCAAGTTCTTTTATTTGATGAGTTTTACCTGCATAGGAGCTACTATCAGTTGTTTCTTTGGATTGATAGTCGTTCTTTTGTGAAAAACACAGTAAAGATAGCAT